>JALOMF010000173.1 GCA_025455635.1 Saprospiraceae bacterium
TTTGTCAGGGGTCAACAACTTTTTGTCAAAAATGGCTACATCAAGCGAGAGGTTATTTCGGTGGTCAATATGGCTTCCGCCTTCGCCCACCAGCACTTTGAAAGTTATTTTGTCAATGTCGGCTTTCAAGGCATCGCCCAGCGCATCTTTGAGAATCCACTGTAATCCACTGTCTGGCATGATGTCATCTAAGTTTTTTGTTTTGTTCAAAACGCTTCTGTAACCTGCATAGTAAAAGGGGATGCCATCAATCACCTCACGAACGAGGTAATCTGGGATTTTCCGACCTACCTTTTTCACAGTTTCAGTAGCATTTCCACCAGGCATTTCATCAATGGCAACGTTCATTCTAAATTAAGTTTTAAAAATAATGAGCCAAGTTAAGCATTTTTCCAAAAAAAAGCAGGGGCGCCACGAATCACGAATCACGAATCACGCCTACCTTTCATACTTCCCCACACTCGCCCCAAAATCCTGCACCCACAAATCGCCGATTTTCGCCAGCGCCATCTCGTCGTAGCCAGCGTTCATCAGGTTTCGGCAGTGGCCGGGGCTGTCCTTCCAGGCCAGCAGCGTGGCCTCGAAGGAGCCGTAGCCTTCGGCAATGTTCTCGCCGACGGCCCGCCACTGGTAGCCCGCCCGGTCGGCCCGCTTGCCGATGCTGCTGCCGTCGCTGCCCGTGTGGCTGAAAAACTCGTGGCGGCGCATATCGTTGGCATGTGCCAGGGCGGCTTTCTCCAGTTGGGCGTTCCAGCGCACGGGGCCTACGGGCGGCATGTACTTTCGGCCACAATGGCAGCCCTTGGAGCGGAGGCGGTTCACGGCAGTGAGCATCTCCTTTTTTTGGGAATCTTCGAAGTGCGCCGTGCCGATTGGCTTGGGCAAAATTGCGGAGCAGGCAAGCAGGGCCGTGAGGGCGATTTTTGATGCAATCATGGTTTGAGCAGTTTGTTTTTTTGCAAAAACGAATCAAAATGCCCAGATATTGAAATGCTCATCCTGCTGAAATGTTAAAATTGGACACCCTGCACACCCAACTCACCGAACGGGCATTAATGTCTGCTGAAAGTAGCCGCCTTAGCCGTCGAAGCAATCAGGTTTGACTAACTTCGCAGCGAATTTTGCACAATGAAATTAGGAATGGATTTTTTGAAAAAAACAGTTGACCGCCTCTTCTCCACCTCTGCCGCTGGGCTGTACATGATACTCTTCGCTGCTGCCATTGGCGTGGCCACTTTCATCGAAAACGACTTTGGCACCAGCGCCGCCCAGAAGGTCATTTTCACGGCCCGCTGGTTTGAGCTGCTGCTCGTCCTTTTCTGCATCACACTCGTAGTAAACATCCGGCGCTTTCGCATGGTGCAGCAGAAAAAATGGTCGCTGCTCATTTTCCATGCGGCCATGGTCATCATCGTCATCGGGGCGGGCGTCACGAGGTACCATGGCACCGAAGGCATGATGGGCATCCGGGAGGGCAGCGCCTCCAACACGTTTTTGTCCCGTGAAACCTACCTGAATTTTCAGGTGAAAAACGGTGGTCGCAGCTACACCTTCCACGAGCCGGTGCTGTTCGCCAGCTTGGGCAATAACGAGTTTGAAAAATCCTATCTGATTGGCAATCAAGAGCTTAGGGCGAAAGTAACCCGATTCATGCCCAATCCCGCCGAGACGATGGTGGACGACGAAAACGGCCTGCCCACCCTGAAAGTCGTCATCGCCGGGGCGCAGGGCCGGGAGGAATACCTGCTCCAGCAAGGCGACCGCTCCAATATCTACGGCACCAATTTCAATTTCGGCAACCCCGAAATGCCCGGTGCATTCAACGTTCAGCTCCGCAACGACAGCCTCTACTTCCTCGCCGACGTGCCGTTCAGCCAGATGGTGATGGCCACCCAGACGCAGGACTCGCTGCCCGCCGGGCAATGGCACCCGCTCCGCCTCCGCAGCATGTACTCCGATGGGCAGCACAGCTTCGTGTTCGGGGCGTACAGCCCACACGCCCGCCCCGAAATCACCTCCACCGACCGCAAGATGGCCAGCAACTCGACGGGCGGCGTGGAGCTGATTTTGACGATGGGCGACGAGCAGCGCAAGGTCTTCGTCACGGGCAGCCAAGGCACGGAGGGCTCGCCACGGGTCGCCGACTTCGGCAATGCCAGCGTGGCCGTGGGCTACGGTGCCAAGCGGGTCGCCGTTCCGTTCAGCATCCAGCTCAACGACTTCATCCTGGAGCGCTACCCTGGCACCGACAACCCCTCCAGCTACGCCAGCGAGGTCACGTTGATTGACCCCCGAAAGAACCTCCGCCGCAACCAGCGCATTTTCATGAACAATATCCTCGACTACGACGGCTACCGTTTTTTCCAGTCCAGCTACGACCCCGACGAGGGCGGCACCTACCTCAGCGTGAACCACGACGCACCCGGCACCATCATATCCTACATCGGCTACGCCCTGCTCACACTGGGCATGGTCATGCTGTTTTTTGGCAAAAACACCCGTTTTGCGCAGCTATCCAAAAATTTGAAGAACATGAGAAACAAGACCGAAGCGGACAATAAGTTAGTCGGTAACTTGAAGTTACCGCCTAACTTGACGGCAGCCATCGTTGGCTTTTTCCTTTGCTTCGCAACATTGGCGCAAGCCGAAAACGCACCTGCCACTATCATTGACAAGGGCCACGCCGACTCCTTCGGGCGGCTGCTCATGCAGGACTACCAGGGCCGTTTCAAGCCCATGAACACTTTCTGCAACGAGGTGCTGCGCAAGCTCGCCAAAAAGGAAAGCCTCTTCGGCCTCAGCGCCGAGCAAATCGTCATCGGCATGGCCGCCAACCCCAAGGAATGGTACCATGTGCCGCTCATCAAGCTGGGCCACCACGAGGAGGTGCGCAATATCCTCGGCGTGACGGACGGCTTGGCGAAGTACAGTGATTTTTTTAGTGAAAATGGCGAGTACAAACTACGGGAGGCCGTGCGCCAAGCCTACAATACCCCGCAGCGTGACCGGGGCGTTTTTGAAAAAGAAGTGGTGAAGTTGGACGAGAAAATCAATATCGCCAGCATGGTGTTTTCGGGCAGGTTCATGAAGGTGTTCCCCGTGCCGGGCGATACCACCCACACTTGGCAGAGCGCCGTGCCCGACGACCCCGCCATCCTCGAAAACCCCGCATTTAAAGGCAGTATAATTGAGCTATTTTATCCTGCATATTTGCCTGCGTTAAAAATGGGCGTTCAGAATAATGACTGGAGTATGGCCGATAAAATAATGGCTGAATTAAGTAATTATCAACAGCGGTATGGCGGTGAAATATTGCCCTCAAAAGGCAAGGTAAAAGCGGAATTATTGCTCAATCAGCTCAATGTTTTCAACCGTTTGAGTGGTTTTTATAGTTTATTGGCCATATTGTTTTTAGGCTTATTGTTTACCGGTATTTTTAAACCAGATTTGAATTTAAAAATACCGAGTAATATAGCGATTGGGTTATTGGTTTTTGGGTTTATTATGCACACGGTCGGGCTTGGGCTGCGCTGGTATGTGGCAGGTCGTGCGCCGTGGAGCAATGGCTATGAGTCCATGATTTACATCGGTTGGACGACCACGCTGGCGGGCCTGATTTTTGGCCGAAAATCCTTCGGGAGCCTCGCTGCCACCACCGTGTTGGCCGCCGTCATACTTATGGTAGCGGGCATGAGCTACCTCGACCCGGAAATCACGCCGCTCGTGCCCGTGCTGAAATCCTATTGGCTCACCATCCACGTATCGTTGGAGGCAGGGAGCTACGGGTTCTTGGCCCTCGGTGCCATCATCGGGGTGCTGAACCTCGTGTTGATGATTGTGGCTGGCAAGAAAAACAGTGAAAACGCCTACCGCATCATCAAGGAACTGAGTTGGACAAGCGAAATGACCCTCATCGGCGGGCTAGTGATGATTAGCGTCGGCACCTACCTCGGTGGCGTCTGGGCGAACGAATCATGGGGCCGCTACTGGGGCTGGGATGCCAAGGAAACCTGGGCCTTGGTCACGATTTTGGTCTATGCCTTCATCCTGCACATGCGCTTTATCCCAGGGTTCCGGGGGCTGTATGCCTTCAATGTTTCCACGCTTTTCGGCTGGGCCTCGGTGATGATGACCTATTTCGGCGTGAACTACTACCTCTCCGGCCTGCACTCCTACGCAGCTGGCGACCCTGTGCCGATACCTGAGTGGGTTTACTGGACTGTGGCGGGTTTGACGGTGTTGAGCCTAGTGGCATGGTGGCGGCACCGGGCCTATCGCCAATCCAACAAAGTGTGATTATTTACCCAACACAGCCCCTTCAATGATATAATCATATTTATACCCCGCTCCAAAATCCTTGTTTAAAACCAATGTTCCCTCCATCGTGAGGGTCGAACCCAACTGCACCTGCTCCGTGGTGGTCAGTGTCAGGTCAAGGTTCTTGCCGGAGCCGTCTTGCAGGTGCACCCAATTGCGGCCCATAATCATGTTGTTCACCTTCATCACCTTGCCGGTCACTTTCACTTTTTTGCCCTCATGCTTTTTAAGGTTGGCCACGAGGTCGGCGATTTTGATGGCACCAGCGGCGGCGGCCACGCTGGTCGGGGCTTCCACGGTGGAGCCGCCCTGCACGTTGCCGTGTGGGTTAGTGGCGGGAGCACTTGCTGCACCTTCCAGCCCAAAATCGGAGACTAGGTACAGCGTCTCAAAATTTCGGTTGAACTCTTTGCTCTCAAAGTTCTTCTTCATCAGCCCGCCTTTGAAAACGTAGTTGCTGCCGATATTCACCTCTTGTTTCAGCACGGCAATCCATACGTCTTGGCCGTTTTCCTTGCCCCGCACGTAAGTGTACTTGTCGGTGTTCAGAACCTCTTCGGCTTTGATTTTGTGCTCCGCAACGTCGAGGTTCGGCTGGCCGGGTGCGGTGTTCACGCCGCCTTGGAGACCGCCAGTGCCAGGGTCTTGGAAAAGTGGTGCGCCTTCGGCCGTTGCGGTTTCGTCGGCTTCGATGACTTCGGGGCCGGAGTTGCAGGAGAAAAAGGCAATGGCGAGCAACAAAATCGCCGACAATTTAAAATATTGCATGGTAGCGTTTTGAAATTTGAATTTGAGCAAAGGTAGGAATTCTTCAACTATATGGCCCTCTGTGTCTCGGTGTCTCCGTGTTCAAAAACACACTCAAAACCGCTGAATAATCTTCGCATTCACCCGATGAAAAGTGTCCGATTTTTTGTCAAACGTCCCCTCGTAGTACAGGTAGAGCGCCAGCTTTCTGGTCAGGTTCAGCGACAGGTCGAGGCCAGCGACGTTTTGATGAATCCGCAGCTCACTGTAGGAGTAGCGGTAGTCCACCATGCGGAAGTAAGCTTCCGTGTTGAGTTTGCCCGGCACGATTTCCTTCGTCAGGCGCAGGCCGTACATTTTGCTGTCGAGGTAGGGTGTCTGGAGTAGGTTGGCCGTGAGCGAGGCCGTGGCCCCGATGATGGGAATCCGGCTGAAATTGAGGTAGCTGTTCAGGTTCTTCGAGAGGTTCAGGTCGCTTTTCTGGAAGCGCCAGTTGACGTTTGCCCCCCAGCTCACCCATTTGAACGGGCGGTAATTGAGGTTGAAGCGCAGGCCCTGCCTCGTTTCGTTGTCAATCAATTGCTCGATATAGCTCTTGTAGCTCTCGTAGTAGAGGATGTTCCTGCGGTTGTCGTAGGAGAGGGAGGCACTCGTTTTCTTCGACAGTTTGTAGCGCAGCGTGAGCAGCATATTGGTCAAGTTCAGCGTGTTCTTCGCTTCGCCGTTCAGGTTTTCGTAGAGGTCAATTTCGGCGGAGCCGAAAAAGCTCAGGTCTCGCAGCAGCGTGTTCGAGTGCTGGAAATACATGAAGCGGCGGTCGGTCATCCTGCCATTTCGTTGCTCCACGAAGGCGAGCGTGGTCTGCTGCTGCTTGGCCGCTTTTTGCGAAGCGTGGCCCACGTAAGCGCCCACCTGCAAAAGCCCGAAGTCTAGCCCATAGTCCTGAAAATTGGGCCGGGAGCCAGCGATGCCGCCCACCATGAAATTGCCGAAGCCCTTCTCCACCTGCAAGCCGTCAATCGCCCCCATGCTCGAAATCCGCTGGTTGATTTTCCGGCCCAAGCTGATGCTGCTGGTCTTGTCGAGGTCGTATTTCACCGAGAGCGAGAAGATTTTAAGGGCATCGCCCAGGTTGTCCTTCACGGCCTGCCACTCGCCCACCGTATGCCGGAAGGTGATGTAATTGTCCGTCGAAAAGCGGCTGTTGCCGAGGTGGTCGCCCTGCAAGGTGAAGGCGTAACGCATCCGGTGCGTCGTCTCGTCGCCGAAGCTGCTGCTGTAAGAGGCCGCCGAGAGCCGCCCCTTTATTTTTTGCTTGAACCCTGGCGCAGGCTTCTCCTCGGTCTCCGGGGTCAGGATGGCCGTCGGGCTGACGCTTGGCAAGCTGTCCTGCGAGGCATTCGGCGTCTCGTTTTTCACTTCCTTGATGGGCTGGGGCAGGGGCGATTTTGTGGCAACCCTTGCAAAAAACACGGCGTTCACCTGCACTTTTTCACTCAAGAGGCTGGAGCAGACACAGGACGAGGAGGACTTGTCCTTCACCACGAGGCAAGGCGTCAGCAGGCTGTCCTTTTGGGCAAAAAGCGTGTCGCCCTTGGCAATGTCCTCGGTGCTGGCAAACTTGACATAGACATTTTGGGAGGACACGTAGGATGCTGTGCCCTGAAGGAGCGTGGTCTGTTGCTGCGCAAATACCGTGATGCAGTTTGCTGCGAGCATGAATATGGCAACCGCTTTTTTCAAAAAAAGATTTTTTTTCGTCAAACCCAAGCCCTGCTGCTTGCCTAATCCGCAATCCGAAATCCGCAATTAATTAATCGCTGCCATCCGGGTGACAACTGTAGCAAGCGTTACTGTTGTACTGGTACGCAGGCACATCCTGGTGGTCGTCCTCCAGTTCGTTTTGGTTGTTGTGGCAGTTCAGGCAATTGAACACTGCGTAATTACCCGGCGTCGTGTGGCATTCGCTGCACTGGTTCCACTCACCCTCATGCCGGCCACTGTAAATCGGGAAGTACATCCCGTCGTGGTCCCAATTGGCGGGCGTCCAAGCCGTCACGGAGTGGCAGCTCTGGCAGGTGGTCGGGAAGCCCGCTTGCTGGTGGTTGGGGTTGTTGGCGCTGTTGTAGTCGGCTTGGTGGCAGCCCACGCAGGTGTTCGGCGTGTTTGCGTAGTTGCCGCCAATGTGGCAGGCCGCACAGTTGTTGGCAATCGTTGCGTGAGCGCCAGTCAATGGCCAGATGCTGTTGTGGTCGAAGGTGGCAGGCGTCCAAGCCGACTCCGAGTGGCAGTCGTTGCAGGTCGTCGGGAAGCCCGCCGATGCGTGGTTGGGGTTGGCCGTGCCGTTGTAGTCGGCCTGGTGGCAGCCCACGCAGGTGTTCGGCGTGTTGTTGTAATTGCCGTTGTGGCAAGTGGCGCAGTCGTTCGCAATCGTTGCGTGAGCGCCATTCAACTGGTAAAACTGGTCGTGAATCGCAAAGCTCGCAGGCATCCAATCCGGGGCCGTCGTGTGGCACTGGGCACAGTCGTTGGGCAGGCCGAGCGTCACGTGGTTGGGGTTGGTGCTGGTGTTGAAGTCCGGTTGGTGGCAGCCGGCGCAGGTGTTCGGCGTCGTCGTGTAATTGCCGCCCACGTGGCACTCGGCGCACTGGTTCGCTATCGGCTGGTGCGCCCCGGTCAGCGGCCAAATCGAGGCATGGTCAAACGCCGCTGGCGTCCAAGCCGTCAGCGTGTGGCAGTCGTCGCAGGTGGTCGGGAAGCCCGCCGTCACGTGGTTAGGGTTCGCAGCGCCATTGTAGTCGGCTTGGTGGCAGCCGATGCAGGTGCTCGGCGTGTTGTTGTAGTTGCCGTTGTGGCAGGTGGCGCAGTCGTTGGCAATCGTTGCGTGAGCGCCCGCCAAGACGTAATACTGGCTGTGGATGGGGAAGCCCGCAGGTTGCCAGTC
>JALOMF010000174.1 GCA_025455635.1 Saprospiraceae bacterium
TACTCTACCACCATCCACACCCAGCCACCAGCGGGTATCTCCACCTCCACTTCTATCTCATATTCCCTGTCCAATTTGTATTCCTTCGGAACGCTCTCCAAACTGCTGCTGCCTGCGCTGCTGCCCATTCGTACCTGCGCTGTCTCGGTCAAGCCCGTGTAGTAGAGCGGCAGTTTTATTTTTCGTAAAATATTGACGTTCAATGGGTTGTAGAGCATGGCCAAACCTTTTTCCTTTAAGTTTGGGTTCACGTGCAAGATGCCGTCCCAGTCCTGCCCGTCCGGTCGGCGCAGGTGGATGATGTCGCTGTTGAGGATTTTCCGGTAGTTTTTGTACCAGTTCACGGCGGCCTGCACCACCCATTTCGTCTCCTCGGTATCGAAGAGGCGGGGGCCACGGTAGCAGCTCTGCACCCCGCTCCCGAAGTTCTGCCAAAGGTGCTGGCGGTACTCCACCCGGTGCGAGTCGAGCGGTTCCAAAGTAGCCGCAGCGCCTCCGCCGTGGTACTCGGTCAGCGGCGTGAAAGTCCAGCCCATCGAGGGCGTTTTCGTCCAGGTGCCATCGAAGATGTTCTGCCTGCCGAGCATGATTTGGCGCTCCCTCGGCAACGACCAGTTCACTTCCCGGTAGCCGATGCCCGTCTTGCTGCTGCCGTTCAGGAAGTACCAATCGGGGGCATTGAGATAGACGCCCGTTTCCCGCAGCCATTTGTAGAACTCCACCGTCAAGTCCCATTGCTCCCACTGCGAATCGGCCAGCCCCGTGTGGCCGGGGTGGTTTTCGCTGGCGCAAACATCGCCGGGGTATGGGCCGTCGTGCTCCAAAATATCGAAGCCCGTTTCCCGGATGAACTTGCGCAAATTCGCCAAATACCGGATGCCCCACTCGCTGCCGAGGCAGGGTGCATTGCCAAAAATCGCCCCGCCAGTTTGACCCGTAGCCGGGTTTATCACGTCGTTTTCGTCGTCAATGCGGCGGCTGGAAAAGAGCGAATAGCCGCCCAATTGCACGTTTTTAGAGTGCGCATAATTCACCAACTCCTTGAATTTCTGGATATTGGCATCGCTGGCGTCCTCCATGGTCAGGCCGGAGCCGAAGCTGAGGATGACCATCTCGAAGCCCACCTCTGCGCACTGGTCAATGGCCGCCCTGACGACCACAGGGTCGGTGCTGGTCAGGTGCAGGAAGATGGGGTTTTCGGTGGCCCACGGGGCGATGCTGCGGTACAATCGGCGCTCGGCCAGCCCCCGCCGCTCCCGGTCGTAGCTATCGAATGGCAGCTCCCAAGTGCGGAAGCTCTCCCATTCATCCCCAACGGAAAGCGTGACGCCGGGCCCCAGTGGCGGGCTGACCCAAAGCAGGTTCGGTGTCTGGCGGAGGTAATTCACCTGCGAGCTGTAATCGGGGTCGGGCAGCCAGCGCACGCACTGGTTCGAGAAGCGGCTGCTCATGTCATGGAAGGCATAGTCGGTCTGCACCAACAGGCCCGGCGTCAGCAACCCGGCAGTGTTGTCCACGCTGACTTCCTCCTCTCGCACGGCCAGTATTTCGGAAGCGAAACGGTTGATGGTCAGGTCTTTGCGCTGCTCGATTTTCACCGAAAGCCATTTGCAGAGCAAGGGAATGCCGTCGTACATTTCGTAGTGAACGGCCACCGTCACGCCCCGCCATTTTTCGTTTTCGTTTTGGTAAAAAAACGTGAGCCGCTTGCCCCGTGGCGGGTAGTTCTGCTCGCCCGACCAGCGTTTTTGCTTCCAGTCCAGCAGCGGCTTCACCTCCCCGATTTCAAAATCGGTGCAATGGAACGCCGTCGAGTCCGCCCGGAGCGAGTCCAGCCATTGCGGCAGCAAATAGCCATACTCCGGCTGCCCCAACAGCCCGCCGATGCGCACCGTGTCGCCATCCAGCACGAGCTGCGCTTCGGGTTTCACGCCCCGCACATAGTTGTCGCCGTTGGTCAACAAGGTCAGGTGGGTCGTGGCCACATCGGGTGCGATTCGCCAGCGGCGGAGCAGCAGGCCGTTGGTGAGCACGAGGTCTTTTTCACCGTCCTTGAGCACCGTGGTGGGGGTGGCGATGGGGTGGATGAGCCAGTCCTTTTCTTTTTCGGCGGGGGTAAAGAATTGGTAGTCAGGGAGTTGGGAGCGTTTTGCGAGTAGGTTGAGGTTTTGCGCAAGCGCATGATGGGGCATGGAAGCAAATAATGCAAGGCATATCTTGACAATAATCCGAGGTATTTTCATGGAGGAAATATTTGGGCGAAGAAAAGAAGAAAAAGGTTTCTCGTGCAATTTTCAAAGCAGTCTCGCTACCCCACCCCAAAATCCACCTTCCCGCCCCGCTTCCCCAGTTCCACCACTTCCAAGTTCTCGATGCGGCCAGCGTTGAGGTCGAAGCGGAGCAGGGTTTTCACCTTGTGCCAGCCCTCGTTGCCGCAGGCGCCGGGGTTCATGTGCAGCAGGCCGAGGGCCGGGTCGTTTATCACTTTGAGGATGTGGGAGTGGCCGCAGATGAAGAGTTTTGGTGGGTGCGAGCGCAGCAGTTCCCGCATTGGGGGGGCGTATTTGCCGGGGTAGCCGCCGATATGGGTCATCAGCACGTCCACGCCCTCGCAGTCGAAGCGGAGCAGCTCCGGGTAACGCAGCCGCACTTGCTGGCCGTCAATATTGCCATGCACGGCCCTGAACGGACGGAAGGCTTCCAGCTTGTCCGCCACGGCGATATTGCCGATGTCGCCAGCGTGCCAGACCTCATCGCATGGCTCCAAAAACTGGAAAACGCTGTCGTCGAGCTGGCTGTGCGTGTCGGAGAGTAGGCCGATTTTTTTCAAGGAAAAAGGTTGAGAAGGTTTCAAGTTTCAAGTTTCAAGTTTCATGGGGGAACAGCTCAAATGCAAAATATAGCATTTTTGAAAACACTCATCTGCTCAAACAGCCACTAAATAACAATTTTCAGCAGTCTCTCCCTTGAAACCTGAAACCTGATACAACATAAACGTTTACGTTAATTGCCCTCCATTTCCTCCAGTTCCTTCTCCGTTTTTGGCCCAGCCTTGTACTTGTTTGCGAGTATCTTTCGGGCGCTCTCGATGTCTTCCGGCGAGTCGTAGGAGAGCAGCACGCCTACCCGGTGCAAGCCGCCCACCTGTTTGGTCTGCGTCCGGTAGCCGTCGCCCTTGAGGGTACTGGCAAATTTGGTGGCGTTGCCCTTCACCCCGAAGCTGTGCACCACGAGGTAAACCTGTTTTTTACTCGAACCCGCCGTTTCGTCCTGTTTGGTCGTCGGCGCAGGTTCTTTGACGGCTGGCGGTGCAGGTTTCGGGGTCACGGCAGGCTTCTGCACGGTGGCTGGCGGGGTGTTTTGCTGCGCAATGGGTGCCGTTTCTTCTTCCGTTGTTTCTGCTGGGGCAGATGGAGTGGCCGCTGCTGTCTCCTCCGGTTCTTCGGCGGGAGCGGCGGGTTTGGCGGTGTCCTCCGTGGATGGTTTCACGTTCACCCGGTCAATTGCCACCGGCTCATCGGGCGTGTCGGCCTGCTTGCCGCCGACCATGTTGTAGATGGCCAAGGCCATCAGGATGGCCACCAACAGCACCAGCCACGGCAGCATTTTCATGAACAAACTCGTGGGCGTGTCCTCCACGACGGGGGCGGCAGCAACGGCGGCCCCGCTCTCGGCGGCAGCTTCTGCCAGCTCGCCCACCGACGGCCTGTTCGGCTGCGGGATGGGCTTGGTTTTTTCCTTCACCAGCGGCTGGAACTCGACGGTGGGCAGCCCGAAAGAGGCCGCATTGAAATTGGTGCCCTCTGGCATGAAGCGGATTTTGTGCTCGTAATCCTGGTAGAGCCTGCCCACTTTCGGAATCTCGAAAATCTCACGTCGCTCCAGGGTCTCCCGCACCTGCTCCACGAATTTATGTACCAACACCTCGGCCTCTTGGTAAGTGCTGAGGTTGGTTTTCTGGAGGTACTGCACCAGCACCCCGTCGTTGATGACGAGGTTGGGGTTGAAGTCCAGCTTGGAGGAAGGCGGCGTGATGACGTCCTGCACGTAGTCAACCGTAGCAGCGCCGGGCGTGGAGGTGAAGCCGCCTAGGCCGGGCACGATGACCGCCGTCTGTTCGTAGAGTAGTTCCTGAATGGCTTTGTTAACTTCCGTGGACATGTATCGTCAATGCTTTGATGGTTCAACGGGCAAAGTTAGGATTTTTTTTATTCGATTATAAAAACCTGTAAACCAGTGCCTTAATGAAATTTGCTGCTTCACCGCTGCTCGGCTGCTTTGCTCCGCAATGGGCTGCCAACAGCGACACCGGGCCGATGTAATCCCCCAAAGAAGCTCCTAACTTGAACCAAAATAATCGGAGATTTGCCAGCGGCGTTTTTGCGTGCTGCCGGGTTGTGCTTACCTGCTTGGCAAAACGGCAATTTTCGCCATCACCAAATCCAATACCCGATGAATGAATTTTTGAGGATACTGCTGCCCATCTACTTCACCGTTTACTTCGGCATCGCCTTCGTGCTGAAAAGCTGGATAGTCGCCAAGCGCATCCAGAAAAACCCGCTCGTGCTGCCCAAGGACGACAGCGCCTACGGACTCATTGGGCGCTATTTCAAACTGACGATGGTTGCCATGTTCCTTTATGTGCTGGCCTTCGCAATATTCCCGGCATGGCATGGCTATTTTTTACCTGCCATATTTTTGGAGCATATTGTGGTTAAATATATCGGCCTTGCATTATTGGCCATATCGCTGACATGGACTATTATAGCCCAAAGCCACATGAAGGACTCATGGCGCATTGGCATTGACACCGAAACCAAGACAAAGCTAGTAACCACGGGGCTTTTCGGCATGTCAAGAAACCCCATTTTCTTCGGCATGACGGTCAGTTTAATCGGCCTTTTCCTGGTGACGCCAAATGCCTTGACCGCTATATTTTTATTGATTGGCCATGTTTTAATCCAAATACAAATCAGGCTAGAAGAGGAGTTTTTATTAAAAGAACATGGGGCAGTTTATTCGGAATATATGCGCAAGGTGAGGCGCTTGATTTAAGCGTATTGCTAAAAATCACCCACTTGGCTTAAAACAGGGCCTTCCCGCCCTACATCGTACAGTTTTTTCAGCGCCGACCAAGGTCGGAGCGCTGTCATCCCTTCAAAAATTCCACGATTCAGGACGAAAAATCATCCATTTTTAGCTCAAGCAGCAATTTTTAGACATGCCCTAAGTCCCAACGAACAGCGCACGACCGCTGACAGGCGTTTAGATTGTACGCATTGCCAAGAATTATCGCTTATTTTTGCAGGGCAAAACACAAAGCGGCACCCGTATCAAATCTGAGCTTTTTCAAGAAATAATGACGAACAGCATCCTCCGGCATCCGCTCTTGGCAATCTTTGCCTTTTTCGCAGCGCTACCTTTTGCAAGTTCCCAAAACGACGACCACTATTGGACGCACCAATACGGAGCCAAGGGGTTGCTGCTGAACGGGGCCGTCATAGCGTCCACCGAGGACGAAACGGCGGTCTTCTACAACCCCGGTGCCTTGGGCAACGGCGAGGATTTTGGTATCTCCGTCTCCTTCCTGACGCCCACTTACTCCGTGCTAAAAACCGAAGGATACCTTGGCCTCGACTCAAGAGCGGACAACCGTAGGCTCGGATTCTCGTCCGACTTGAGCGCCGTCGGCTTTCGCCCATTCAAAAGCCACCGGTTCCGTGCCGCCGTCACCTCCTTCAGCCGTTACAAGTCGGGCTTGAGCTTGCGGGAGCGGGAGGTCGGCACCGTGGAGAACCAACCGAGCCAGCTTTTCATCGGCAATTTGGAGTTTAGGCGGTCGGTTTCAGAGCGGTGGTTTGGCGGTGGCATGGCCTTCCGCATCAATGACAACCTTTCGGTAGGTGCCTCTCAGTTCTTCACTTTTCACACCGAAAGCACTTCGCTTGCCATCCAAAAGGAAATCGTCGAGAAAGACAACCCCTACGAACTGACCTTGGCCTGGGCAACGAAGTTCAAGTATTCTTTTTCGGCAAAAGGCGGGATGCTGACCAAGTTCGGCATGACCGCCAACTGGGGCAATGTCAAACTCGGTGCTACGGTTACGACTAGCACTTATCATTTTTTTGCAAAAAAAGCCAGCTATGACAATTTCGACCTGAAGGTGTATGGCCGTGACAGCACCATATTGATTTCCAACCTCGCCGCTACGGCCCTGCTTGACTACAAAACCCCTTGGTCGTTTGGGCTGGGCGCAGATTTTAAAATCGGCAAAACCCGTGCTTCTATCTCCACGGAATACTTTACCAAAATACCGCTTTACACCATTATCGAAGATAAAAACGACCCCTTTAACGGGCTGGCGAATGGCGTATATTTACAAGAAACAAAAGTGCAGTTGCAGAACCGTGCCGTACACAATGTCGCCATCGGGCTTCAGACGCAATTGCGCAACGACCAGTCCCTGATAATGGGTTTCCGGACCGATTTCAACCAACGCATCATTGACCAAGGGCTGCCCACGCTTAGTTTTTTGAGCACTACGCCCACGGTTTTCCACTTTTCGTTCGGTGGCCTTTTCTTGGTCCGGAGCAACAAATTGTCTGCTGGGCTGGATTATTCGTTTGGCCGGAAACGCACCACGGGCCGCTTGGCCGATTTGACGAACATCACCCCTGAAAACCTCTTCGAGTTCAGCAAAACGGGCGCTATCCAGTCGAGGTACCAGTCGGTGGTTTTCATTTTCACTTATGATTTTATCCTAAAAAGCTGGAAAGAATGGCGGCGGCGGCGGAGCGAAATGAAGAAGTAGCATCGCAGTACCAATGTTCGAGGCAAATTGAGAACCCAACTTTGGCAGCGTTTTTTGCGCTTGTTTGGGATTTGGTGCTTGGGCTAAAAACGGGACCTGCCAAAGGCAGACAAGCATTTTTCCTCAATTTTTCAGCTTTTTGAAGGAGAATAACCTGTCCCGGCCTAAGTCGGGAGCGGGGCTACTTGACTGAAAATAAGGTGGAAAATTGGCGAACCCCAGCCTGTCGGCAGATAGAGGGCCGTTTTGAGCCAAGTGTCCAAATCCCAAACAAGCGCTTACGCCGTTGCCGAGCTTCCGTGCCCTAGGCGTTGCACCAGCCACCACGCCACAACCAAGTTCGGCACCCAACTCAGCCATGCCACGATGCGGTAGGCTGGCTCGAAATCGCCTTTGTGCAGCGCAATAAGCATGGGCAGCCAAATGCGTAAAGTCACGGCGGCAAAACAGCCCGCATAGCTGTAAATCATCAGCTTTTGGTGGCGCAGCACTTGGCCTTTCCGAATAGCTATGTAAGCCAGCAATGTGGTGAAAAACCAGATGACACCAAGGCTGACAAACCCCGTTTTCGCTGCCAAGCCACCCGTGGCATCCAAGCCTACGAAGATGCCCGCCAAGGCACTCAGCAGCACGGTGAGCACATAGATTTTGCCAATGCGGCGGTGCAGGACGGGACGCTCCATCCGCCATTTTCGGCTGAACTGCGACCAGCCCACCAGCAGGGCTACGCCCCCGAAAACGATATGCGTGTAAAAGCCTATCCGCCAAAAATAATCCGCCAACAGCTCGTCGGATTTGGTGTTGAGCAAGCCAAATCGTTCATCAATAAGGAAATAAATGCTGGGGTAAAAACCAACCAAAATGCACAGTGCAGCAAAAACCAGCCAGATAGATTTTTTCATGGCAGCAAACCGACTATATCAGTTAGAGCTCACGCCGCCACGTTTTGGGCATGAGCGCTTTGGTTGATAACGGTTTATATCAGTTGATAACAGTTGATGAGGTTCTTGCCTACCAGCAAACGGGGTTTATCAACTGTTGTCAACTGTTATAAACCATTATCAACCATGCCCAAAACTTGGCGGCTTACGGTATATCTTGTTGACAATCAAAGCATTGGCAACACTTTGCCCAAATGCGC
>JALOMF010000175.1 GCA_025455635.1 Saprospiraceae bacterium
ACGCGACGCCCGCGGACGTTGGAAATTGGGAAATTGTACTGCCAATCAATCACTTGCGCAATTAATTTTCCAAACCAATTTCATGGACGTATTTAACCGGGCAAACCGATGATTGAAGTCAAAAAACATGGGGTAATCCTCCAAAAAACCAAGTTCGGCTTTGAAAACGAAGGCGTCCTGAACCCTGCCGTGATACGGGAGGGGGACGGCGCCCACCTTTTCTACCGGGCAGTCAGCAAAGGCAATTATTCCAGCATCGGATACTGCCGTTTGGACGGGTCGCTCACGGTGGTGGAGCGGAGCGAGGTGCCCGTCATGTTCCCCCAATGCGACTACGAATCACATGGGGTGGAAGACCCCCGGATTACCAAAATTGATGACCTGTATTACCTCACCTACACGGCCTACGATGGCATAAATGCAATGGGGGCGCTGGCTACCTCGACAGATTTAAAGCATTTCGACAAGCATGGCATCATCGTGCCTCAAATAGCGTATCATGATTTTAAACACCTCGCCGAATGCAGTGGGGTTTTAAATGAAAAATATGCCCGTTATAACGACCGGAGCAGCTTTTTTTCCAATACTGACAAGAAAGTCTTGCTTTGGGATAAAAACGTGGTTTTATTCCCAAGGAAAATAGATGGGAAAATATATTTCCTGCACCGCATTAAACCTGATATTCAGATAGCTTACGTCAATGATTTAAAGGAATTGACCAAAGAATTTTGGGAGCATTATTTTCTGCATTTTCGGGATAATATCGTATTAAAACCCCGCTTCCACCACGAAGTGAGCTATATCGGTGGCGGCTGCCCGCCCGTCGAAACGGCGGAGGGCTGGCTCTTGATTTACCACGGTGTCCATGATACCACTAGGGGCTTTGTTTATGCTGCCTGTGCCGCTTTGCTGGATTTAGAAAACCCAACCATTGAAATTGCCCGTTTGCCTTTTGCATTGTTCAAACCAGACATCGAATGGGAACTGAAAGGCGAGGTAAACAATGTTTGTTTCCCGACAGGAACTGCCTTGTTCGACGACACTTTATACATTTATTATGGCGCCGCCGACGAGCGCATTGCCTGTGCCTCGGTGAGCATGGCTGGGTTGTTGGCGGAACTGCTACTCAACAACCGAAAAAATGAAAAATGAAACCGTTGCTTACGCACCCAGCTTTGCCCCTGACAGGTTGAGGGCGAAAGCTACCCACATCGCACCAAAAGCCGTACCGCTGCCCATCGCTGACCTGCCCGAAATCCTGTTCATCACGTCCTATCCGCCCAGGGAGTGTGGCATCGCCACTTATTCGCAGGATTTAATCAAGGCGCTCGACAACAAATTCAGCAATTCCTTTTCGCTGAAAGTCTGTGCGCTGGAGGCCGGAGCCACCGACCACGTTTACCCTGACGAGGTGAAATATGTGCTCGACACCACCGATGCCGAGAAATACCTCGAACTGGCAAATACCATCAACAGTGATGCCGACACCAAATTCATCTTGTTGCAGCATGAGTTTGGCTTTTTTCAAGAAGCTGGCGAAGAGGCGCTCCTCCAGTTCCTTTACACCCTCACCAAACCGATCATCTTGGTCTTTCACACCGTTTTGCCCAAGCCAGACGAAGCCATGAAGGCAAGGGTCAAGCACTTGGCGGCGGCCTGCGCTGCCATCGTGGTGATGACCAAGAACTCCCAAAAAATACTGAAAGACGACTATGGCGTTCCTACGCAAAAAGTGGAGGTCATAGCGCACGGCACGCACCTCGTGCCGCATTTGGACAAGGACGTTCTGAAAGAAAAATACGGCCTCACGGGCCGAAAAGTCTTGTCCACTTTTGGCCTGCTCAGTTCCGGCAAGAGCATCGAGACCACGCTGGACTCGCTGCCCGCCATCATCGAATCGAACCCGGATGCGCTGTTCCTCGTCATCGGGAAAACACACCCCAGCGTGGTGAAATCCGAGGGCGAAAATTATCGGAAAATGCTGGAAGCAAAGGTAGAGGCGTACTCGCTCCAATCGCACGTAAGGTTCATCAACCGCTACCTTCCCTTGTCCGACCTGCTGGAATACCTGCAAATGACCGATGTTTACCTGTTCACCTCCAAGGACCGGGACCAAGCCGTGAGCGGCACTTTTTCGTACGCCATGAGCTGTGGCTGTCCCATTATTTCAACCCCGATTCCCCATGCCAAGGAGGTGCTTCGCCAGCAGACGGGCATCCTCGTTGACTTCCAAAACCCACAGCAATTGGCCGATGCCGTCAACCGCCTGATGGGCGACGAACCGCTGCGCAGCGCCTTCAGCACCAACACCTTGCAGCGCATCGTGCCCACTTCGTGGGAAAATTCGGCGATTGCCCACGCCTCGCTTTTGCAAAAAATAGCCGGGCAAACGCCGGGCGGAGCAGCGACCCAAAACAGGGGCAGGCATCAGCCCGCAAAGGCTGTCCCCCAGACCGAAAACATCCCGCTCGAATACCGCCTGCCCGCCATCAACTTGGCGCATGTGCGGAAAATGACCACGGCGGTCGGCATGATTCAGTTTTCAAAAATCAACCAGCCAGACCTGGACTCCGGCTACACGCTCGACGACAATGCACGGGCCTTGGTGGCCCTGCTCATGCACTACGAATGGTCGGGCGACGCCACGGATTTGGGGCTGATTCGCACCTACTTGGATTTCATCGGATTCTGCCAACAGCCCCCTGGCGATTTCCTGAACTACGTGGACAGCGTCCGCCATTTTACCCCACAAAACGACGAGACGAACCTCTCGGACTCCAACGGCAGGGCCATCTGGGCATTGGGCTTTTTGGTTTCAAAAAGCAGTATTTTGCCCGAAGAAATAGTCGCAAAAGCCGAGGAAATCATGCAGCGGGTACTGCCCGTGATTGACATCATGCACTCCACCCGCTCCATGGCTTTTTCCATCAAAGGCTTGCATTATTTCAATCGGAAAAAGCAGTCGCCAGCAGTCAAGCAGTTGATCATCAAATTGGCCGACAGGCTGCTTCAAATGTACCGCCACGAGTCGGGGCACACCTGGAAATGGTACGAAGGCTACCTGACCTACGCCAACGCCATCCTGCCGGAAGCCATGCTCTGCGCCTGGCAGGCGACCGGGAACCCCGTTTACAAGGAAACCGCAAAGGAATCCCTCGGCTTTTTGCTGTCGCTCACCTTCAAGGAAGGCAGCATCAAAGTCATCTCCAACATGGGCTGGATGTACAAGGGCCGTGACCCCCTGCCGCTGATAAAAGGCGCTGAACAGCCCATTGACATCGCTTATACCATCCTCGCACTGGAGCGATTTTACGCTGTTTTCAAGGAAGAGGAATATGCCCAAAAAATGGCGATCGCCTTCAACTGGTTCTTGGGCAACAACCACCTTCGCCAAATCATTTACAACCCCTGCACGGGCGGCTGCTACGATGGATTGGAGGATTTGAACGTAAACCTCAACCAAGGCGCCGAGTCCACACTGAGCTATTTGATGGCGAGGATGAGCGTTGAGGTGGCAAAACACGCTCAACCAGTTGCCGCAAATGCCAATTGAGGCGAGCAGCAGATGCCTTTCCTTCCGGTTGTACCGACACTTTGTGGCCGACCATTCAAGGGCAATGGCCGTGGCCTGCCTTCCCCTGTTCAACATAACCGGGATTATTTTCAGAATTATATCTGCCTGAAATAAGTTGACGCACCACGTGCAAATTATTGACAATCAACAATTTAACCGATAAGGAAAAAAAGCTAGGGCGGACTGTTAAAATACAGTTCGCCACTGAGGCGCCGCTTGCCCACATATTCATGCAGTTTCCCCAGCGCCTTACAAGCCCCACCTTTGCCTCAAAAAAAGGCAATGAAAGGCACTGTTTTCATCATCGCCTTCCTGGCCGTGGCCTCCACCACCTTGCAAGCCCAGGAAGCTATTTTCACCGACTTCGGTACTGGCCTGCTCGTGGACGAGACGGCCTTCAAGAACGAGGTCGAAATGACCGCCGAGTTCAGCAACGATGGACAAAAAGCGGGCGACTTGCCCCGCTGGTTCAGCCTGCGGCCCTACACGCCCTACCCAAAGAACCAAGGCAGCATCAATTCCTGCGTGGGCTGGGCGATGGGCTATGCCGCCATGACCACCCAACGGGCCTACGAGCGCCGCATCACCAACCGCAAGGAAATCACCGACAACGCCTACTCAGCACTCTACATCTACAATCAAGTGAAAGAAGGAAGCTGCATGTCCGGGGCATTCGTGCCAAAGGCGGCGGAGTTCATCAAGAACAGCGGTGATTGCAAAAGCGCCGATTTTGATTTCCCCTACACCGACTGCGAGCGACAGCCGCAGGCCATCCATGTTTCCCAATCGCAAAGCCATTTGATAAAAGACTTCGTGGCGCTTTTTGACAAAGACACCCCGACCAAAACCACCGTCATGCGGGTGAAGCGGAGCATTGCCGAAGGCAAACCCGTGGTGGTGGGCATGAACATCAGCGAGAGCCTTAAGCGCCTCAGTCCGATGGACAGCCGATGGAACCCCAGCGGCATGTCGTCGGATAAGATGCTCGGCGGCCATGCCCTTTGCGTCATTGGCTACAACGACTCGCTCGGCGTCTTCGAAATCATGAACTCGTGGGGGCCGGCCTGGGGCGACCAAGGTTATTTCACGGTAAGCTACAAGACCTTCACGGAGCGGGCTTTTCAGGCAGTGCAGCTCATTTTACCGGAGCTGCAACTCACGGAAACCGAGCTAGCCGCCATCGAAAAACGCAAGCAAGCCGCAGCGGAAAAGCAACAGAACGCCCTGAAAATCAAGCAACAAGCAGAAATAAGTCTATCGAACCAAATCAAAACAAACCCGTCTGGGCCTGCCGTGATAGAGGCCCAGACCCTTATTCGCAAAGCAGAACTAACCGCTCAGGAATCAGCCGTTGAAATGCTCGATGCTACCCTTTTGACGGTTGCCCTGGCGGGCGATTTCGTGCTGCGCATCCCCCTCACCGATGATTATGGGACACCACTGAAAGAAAACGGCGAGTACCTTTTTGAGGAAATTAGGCCGACTTGGAACGGCAGTTTTTACCAACTCGAAAAAAAGGACTGGATGGAGGGTGACATGTTCCAGGTCATTGCGAAGCACATCAAAAAAGACAACTACGTCTATCTGTTCAGCCTCGACGGCAACAACAAGGCGGAAATCCACTGGCCACGGAACCAGCGCTTTGCGGAGCACCTGAATGGCAGGGAGGCCGTAGGCAAGGGCGAGGGCGCACTCGTGGCGCACAGCGGGGCGGAAATCGTCATCCCCGGCAGCGACCGGGTGCTCACCCGTGAGAACCTGCTCGCCGACCATATCGTGGTGCTCTATTCCTTCAAAAAAATCGAGGACTTCCAGCAGCGGGTGACCCGGATGCGGGATGAGGCGCAAGGCGAGTTCAGCGCCCGCTTGCAGCAGGCTTTTGGCGATGTGCTAATCCCCACGGAATCAGTGGTTTATGAAAAAGAGATGATGCGAACGAGGGCCGATAAGCTGGACAAAGGGACGGCGGTGGCGGTGGTGGTTAAGGTTGAGAATGAGTAAACTATCGTAAAAACAAAGGCACTACCATGAAAGCATTTATCAAAATCCTCCTCCTTTCGGCCCTGCTGAAAGGGTCTGCCGCTGCGCAAGAAGCGCCCGCCCCGATAGCTATCGGGGTTGCTTGGAAGCAAGTCTATGGCGGCAAAAAATCGGAACAGGCCACCGACGCCTGCGCCACGCACGACGGCAAGATTGCCGTGCTCGGTGCCACGACCTCAGAACCCGCAAAAGACAAGGACGCCCTTTTCATGCTCCTCGAACTGGACGGGCGAAAAACAAAGGAAACCCTTTTGGGCAAACCCGGCGACGACGAACTCAAGGCCATGACCCTCACCGACGACGGCGGCTTCGTACTGGCCGGGCGGTCGGGCAAGGCGGCCTGGCTCGTGAAGCTGAACGAAAAAGGCGACACCCTCTGGCAAAAAATCCTGCCTTCGGCAAAAGGCAAGGCTTTTTTCAGCGATGTACTACAAACCAGCGACGGCGGCCTATTGGCCGTGGGCGGAATCAACACCACCGAGGGCCGCATGGACATGTGGGTCTGCCGAATGTACGCCGATGGGCAGGTGATTTGGCAAAAAAACTTCGGGAACCGGGGCGCCGACGAGGCCCGCTCCGTGGTAGAGGATGCAAGTGGGAATATTGCGATAGCGGGCATCACAACGCAGGGAAAAGGGAGCCAAAACATCTGGCTTTTCATTTTGGATAAAAACGGCAAGCCGCTCCACCACCGGATTTTCGGGACGAGGGCTTACGAAGAAGTGAATTCCATCACGGCCACCAGCGACGGCGGTTTTGCCTTGGCGGGCTTCGCAAAAGCAGGCACCGACGGGGGGGGCTTGAAGGATTTTTGGTTGATTAAGACGGCAGCCGACGGGGAGATGGTTTGGCAGTCAACCTTCGGCGGCCGCAGTAACGATAGTGCCTTCGGTATGACCGAAACGACGGATGGAGGTCTGCTCCTAGTAGGTTATACCTTTTCACACCTCATCGGCGCAAACACCTCCAACGCCTTAATTATCAAGGTGGACGCACAAGGCAAACAGGTCTGGCAAACCGATGCACTTGGCGGTAAGGACAGCGATGAGTTCACCGCCGTGGCCATGCTGCCCGATGGCGGTTTTGTGCTGGCGGGCACGACTTCCTCCAAGCAGGAGGGCGCCCAGGGCGACGATATCTGGGTGATGCGCCTGAACCGGGAGTTCGATGTGAACACGGCCATTCCCACCCAACTAAGCATCACAGACCTGAAATTAGAGAGCGACAAACCCGGCGAACTGCAAGAGGGCGAGGCCGCTTTTTTGACCTTCACCATCGAAAATCAAGGCCGCCAAGCCGCCTACGATATTGACCTCGTGGCGCAGGAGTTGGCGAACGCCAAAGGCATCTCCTTCCAAAATTTCAAGAAAATCGGCTTTTTGCCCGCAGGGCAAAAACGGCTCGTGCGCCTGGCCGTGCAGGGCCTCGAAGGCATGGAGCCGGGCGACGCCACCTTCTCCGTCTTTTGCACCGACGCCAGCCGCAGCCGCACCCAGCCCGTGGAGTTGAAACTGGAAATGAAGCCGCTCAAAGTGGCTTCCAATTATTTGGCCATCAAATGGGTAAAGCCAGAAAAAGGGCAGCGGGAAGTCAAGTCCCCCACCCTATCCATCCGCCTGAAAACCTGGAGCGACAAGAAGCTGAACCGCAGCCATTTCACCATAATTTTGAACGGCGAGCCCTACAAAGTCGGCCAAAAAGCGGGCGAAACGGGCCTCGCCGACAAGGGCAAGGCACGGGACGTTTTCACCTACGAATTCACCAGTACCGTGGAACTGCGCCCCGGCCCGAACACCATCGAAGTGGTGGTGGACAACGGCTCGAAAAAGGTCTCCTCCGAGGTGCTGACCATTGAGTACAGCGAAAAACCAAACCTGCACGTCATTGCCATCGGCATCGAGCACGACGACCTGAAGTTCACCACGCAAGATGCCAAGGACTTCGCCGCCAGCTTCACGGGGCAGGACGGCAAGCTCTTCGACAAGGTTTATATGACCACGCTCGTGAGCGGCGCACGCACCCGGTCGGGCATTTTCCAGACGGAGGGCGAGGTGGTGAAAAAAACGCTGCGTGACCTCAAGGACAACTACAACTACACGATTTACGAGGGCGATTTGCTGCTGCTCTTCGTCTCGTCGCACGGCAAGACGGTGAACCAGGATTTCAAAATCATCCCCACCGACTTCGGCGTGGAAGGCGAAAAATCATTGATTGACTACCGCAAGGACGTGGTGGAGCAGCTCGGCGCCCTGCCCTGCCGCAAGCTCGTTTTCATTGACGCCTGCCACAGCGGCAGCTACGAAACCTCAACCGCCGACACGGGTGAAGCGCCTTCG
>JALOMF010000176.1 GCA_025455635.1 Saprospiraceae bacterium
AGCAGCGGCCCCGACAGCACTTCGACGGGCGGTGGCGGGGTTTATGAAGACCCGTTTGGGGGGGGATGATGGGATTTCGGATTTGCGATCGCGGATTTCGGATTGGGGGCGTCGGGTAAGTCAATATTGTCGCCTTTCTCAAACCTCAAATCCTGTATTGAGGGCAAAACACGAAGACCTTCGACGACCCGCTAAATAATAAATCATGCTCCGTCCCTGTTCTTTTAGGAAAAACGATTCCATGAGAACAGCTTTCGTCCTTTTGAGCTTTGTGTTGCTTGGCCTTGCGTCCTTTGTTTTTTTGAAAAAAAATGGTGGCTCAAGGCCCGAATTTTACGCAAAAGTGATTGCGAAGCAAGCGGAAAACCTGCTGGATAGCGACACGGTCAATTGGGCGGATTTTGACATAAAACGGCAGCCTTCGGCAACGCCCTACCCGCAAGTTTGCCGGGAGGCAAAAAACGAAAAACGGCTGTTCGCTTCGCAAAACGTCGGCGAAGCCGGGAAAGCTTTTGAAAGCCTGCTGCTGGACAAAATCATCCCGTATTGGTACGGCACCGAGTGGGATTTCAACGGCCATACCGATACGCCGGGGCAAGGCACGGTGGCCTGTGGCTATTTCGTGTCCACGACGCTGCAGCACTTGGGCGTGAACGTAAACCGCTACCAACTTGCGCAGCAAACGCCACAAAACGAGGCTAAATCGCTGGCTGATGGAGGGGCAGTCATTGAAATATCAGGCGAAAAAACAGCAGAAAACCTGGCAAATATCAAAGCCGCCATCGGCGAGGGAATCTGCTTCGTAGGTTTGGGCAGAAGCCATGTCGGTTTTTTGATAAAAAGGAAAGACGAGCTTTTCTTTGCACATTCGAGCTATTTTGAGCCGAGGGCCGTCACCATTGAGCTGGCTGCAAAATCACCCGTTTTTTGCGCCTACGACAAGTATTACATCGTTGAGTTGTCCAATAGCGAATCATTTGTCAAAAACTGGTTGAAAAACGAAAAAATCGAAGTAATCAACAATCAATGAGCAAATATTTACTCTTACTGTTACCTGTAGCTGCGCTGTTCATGCAGTGTGTACCACCCTCCGAAGAGAAAGCGATGGGCGTACACCTCGATTTCACCAACCCCACCTATCAGGCCGTTTACGACCTCAAGGACCGCAGCCAGACCGACAGCTTGCTCCGCTATTTCAAAAGCAAGGACGCCACGCTGCGCTACATGGCCGCCATCTCGTTCGCCTCCATCAAGGACAGCACGGCCATTGACAGCCTGGCCTACCTGCTGGCCGACGTAGAAGAGGAAGTCCGCATCGCAGCGGCTTTTTCATTGGGACAAATCGGCAACGCCAAGGCAGAGTCTCTGCTGCTGGCCGCCTTCGACCGATACGATACTGTCGGTGTGTCGAAAAACGTGAACGCCGCCATCATGGAGGCCATCGGCAAATGCGGTACGGCCAAAATGCTCGACGCACTTTCCACCATCAGCACCTTCCGCAGCACCGACACCGTACTGCTCGAAGGGCAGGCGTGGGGCATTTACCGCTTCGCAATGCGCGACACCGTGTCGGCAGCGGGTACCGCCAAAATGATGGAATTTGCTACCGGCTCGAAGTACCCTCCACAGGTACGCCTCATCGGGGCCAACTACCTTTCCCGTGCCAAGGGCATCCAACTGGTGGAAGGTGACAGCCTGCTAGGCCCAGCACTCGCAAGGGAAGAAGACTACCGGGTGCGCATGGCGCTGGCCATTGCCCTCGGCAAAACCAAGACACTCCGGGCCGCCAACGCCCTGCTCTACCAGTACAATATCGAGCGGGACTACCGCGTGAAGTGCAATATCATGCGGGCGTTTACCAATTGCGACTACCCCACCGTGAAACAAACGGTCTATAACGCCCTCTCCGACCCCGAACTGCCAGTGGCCATTACGGCAGCCGAGTTTTTCATCGAAAAAGGTGTGGCCGAAGAGGCAGGTACTTACTGGGAAATTGCGAAGCAGCCCGGCCGCAAATGGGAAGTGGCCATGACCATGTACGCCGCCGCCTCCAAGCACCTGCCCTACGGCTTCGAGGAGACCCGCAAGTACCTCAACTGGGAAATCAAGCGCCGTTTTGAGAGCGCCGCTTCGCCCTACGAGAAGGCTGCGGCACTCAGGGCGCTCGGCCAGTACGGCTGGAACTACCGCTATATCCGCGATGCGGGCTACCCTTCCGAGTTCATCGCCGTGCGCACGGCCAGCGTGGAGGCATTGGCCAATA
Organism: Saprospiraceae bacterium; assembly: GCA_025455635.1. GTDB lineage: Bacteria > Bacteroidota > Bacteroidia > Chitinophagales > Saprospiraceae > UBA6168. The sequence goes on from JALOMF010000176.1 coordinate 2,264, forward strand.
TTGCCCGGATGCCGAATTTCCGCACGTTCTTCGGGGGTGGCGTGACCGCCAAACGTGAAATCGCTGAATGTTTCCAAGATGCCATCACCTCCGGCGACGTGGGCATGATGGCCGTGGCTGCCGAGGTGATACGCGACCCCGACCTCAATTACAAGCCTTATTTTGACAGCACGATGATTCTGGAAAACGCCATCAAGAAACTGCGTTTGCCACAGGAAATAGAAACCTACAACGAGCTGCAAAAGACCCTTGACTCCTTCAACGGCACCAAAAGCGCTGCGACCAAACCCAAGTTCACCCACAAAATTGACTGGAAAATCGTCACGGACTTCAAGCCCGGCACCCGTGCCCTCATCAAGACCAAAAAAGGCGATGTCAGCCTTGAACTGCTGATGGACACAGCCCCCGGCACTGTTTCCAATTTCCTCGAACTAGCGAAGGACAAATACTTCAACGGCAAGAACTTTCACCGGGTAGTGCCCAATTTCGTGGTGCAGGGCGGCTGCACCCGTGGCGATGGCTACGGAGGCCCCAGCTATGCCATCCGCTCCGAGTTTTCCAATTTGCACTACGACAAAGAGGGCTACGTGGGCATGGCTTCGGCTGGCCCGAACACGGAGTCGGCACAGTTCTTCATCACCCACAGCACGGCACTTCACCTTGACGGCAAGTACACCATCTTCGCAAAAGTGGTGGAAGGCATGGACGTGGTACACAAAATCGGCGTTGGCGACGTGATTGAGGAAGTGACGATTGTCGAACCTAAGTCGTAGTGGGCAGTTTGCCAACTGACTGCCTACTGCCCACTGTCAAACTGAAAACTAAAAACAACCTAACCATTTAACAATCAGCTAATTATGAAATCCACACCACTGACGGAAAAGCATATCGCCCTTGGGGCAAAAATGGCCGAGTTCGCTGGCTACAACATGCCCATCAGCTACGCAGGCATCCGGGAGGAGCATGAATGTGTGCGCAAGGCAGTCGGCGTGTTCGACGTGTCGCACATGGGCGAGTTCATCGTGCGGGGCAAGCAGGCGCTCGACCTCGTGCAAAAAGTAACCTCCAACGACGCCAGCAAGCTCGGCATCGGCGATGTGCAGTACTCCTGCCTTCCCAACGGCCAAGGTGGCATCGTGGACGACCTGCTCGTCTATCGCCTGCCAGAAGACATGTGCGCCGAGGGCGAACAAGCCTTCATGCTCGTGGTCAATGCCAGCAATATTGACAAGGACTGGGCTTGGATTTCGAAGCACAACAGTTACGAGGCCCGCATGATTAACATCTCGGACGAGACCGGGCTGCTGGCCGTGCAAGGCCCCAAGGCCGCCGAGGCACTGCAATCCCTCACCGATATTGACCTCGGCAGCATGAAATATTACAGCTTCGCAAAGGGCAAATTCGCTGGCATTGACAATGTGCTGGTGAGCGCCACTGGCTACACGGGCGCTGGCGGCTTCGAGATTTATGTGAGAAACGAGGACATGGAGCGCCTTTGGGACGCAGTTTTTGCCGCTGGCGCAAACCACGGCATCAAGCCCATCGGCCTCGGCGCACGGGACACGCTGCGCCTCGAAATGGGCTTTGCGCTCTACGGAAACGATATTGACGACACGACCTCCCCGCTGGAAGCTGGCCTCGGCTGGATTACCAAGCTCGGCAAGGGCGATTTCAACGATGCAGCGTTTTTGCGCCAGCAAAAAGAAGCCGGCCTCAGCCGCAAGCTCGTCGCCTTCGAAGTGCTCGACCGCCGGGTGCCCCGCCACGACTACCCCATCGAGGACATGGACGGCAACACCATCGGCAAAGTGACCTCCGGTACGCAGTCTCCCTCGTTGGACAAACCCATCGGCATGGGCTACGTGGCCACGCCGTTTGCGAAGGAAGGCACGGAGATTCAGGTCGTAGCGGGTGGTAAAAAACTGGCTGCGAAGGTGGTGAAGTTGCCGTTTTATAAGGTGGGATGAATTTTATAAATTTGAGCCAAAACAAGATTTAGATGAGCGATAAGATTGGGATATTTTCATTCTTTTCAGGGGCGGGATTTTTAGACTTAGGCTTCGAACGCACAGGTCTATTTGAAACGCTTTTTATGAATGAGTATCACAAGCCTTTTGCTGACATTTACATCGGTTCCCGAAAAAAGTTAGGGGTAAAAGAGCCAAGATTTGGTTATCAGGTGGCTGATATCACTGAGAACCTGACCAATTTAAATTCTATTTGGCTAGAAGAAAACCTCTTGGAGGCAAAAAGGGATTATCCATTGGTAGGCTTTATAGGCGGCCCGCCATGCCCTGATTTTTCAGTGGGTGGTAAAAACAAAGGAAAGCATGGAGAGAATGGAAAATTATCTGGAACCTATATTGAATTGATTAGCCGATTAAAACCTGACTTTTTTCTTTTTGAAAATGTTAAAGGTCTTTATAGAACCGCAAAGCATCGGGAGTTCTTTGAGTCTCTCAAAATCAAATTAATCAATTCAGGCTATTACCTGACTGAAAAACTCATAAATGCCATCGAATTCGGCGCCCCACAAGACAGGGACAGAATAATATTGGTAGGTTTTCAGCGAAATGTTTTGGGCGATTTAGGCTTTAAATTGAATGGTTCTCCACTAATTCAAAATTTCAATTGGGAAAAAAATGCTAGGTACAATTCAAAAGAATTAGCTGGTTTGAATTGGCCAAAGGCTGAACCATTTAAAGAGAATTCCTCGAAACTGCCCCCTGATAATATTCCATTAGAATTAACGGTTGAGCATTGGTTTGATAGAAACGATGTATTGAATCACGCTAATGCAATTCACTTTTTTACTCCCCGTGCTGGACTCAGTAAATTCTTGATAATTGACGAGGGAGATGACCTTAAAAAATCATACAAAAGGCTACATCGCTGGCGTTATTCACCAACTGCGGCATATGGCAACAATGAGGTACATCTTCATCCTTATAAGGCAAGGAGGATTTCAGCATCAGAAGCACTTGCGATTCAATCTCTGCCGAAGGAGTTTGAAATCCCTCAGAAAATCTCCTTGACGGATATGTTTAAATCAATAGGTAATGGCGTACCTTATTTAGCTGCAAAAGGATTAGCTGAAAACATTTTTGATTTCATTTACAATAACCCGATTAAAGACTTGAAATTAAGTTATGGAAAAACTGACAGCAGGTAACTTGGTATCCTTCATAGACCAACTCGATAAGAAAGTTAATTACAACTACCTCAATCCCAAGAACCGTGGGTTGATAAAAATAGTTAGCGTTGAAAAGTCTGAAGAACGGATTTGGATTAACAGATGGAATCCTTCAAAAGGCGAAACGCAAAACACAAAAAAGCCTACAACAATCTCGTCGGAGATGCTTTGGAGAGTTGCAAATGCCATCTCCGCCAACCAGCCATTTAATATTGACCGGATTTTAGGAGCGAGTTTCAATACCAGAAGTGTATTAGAAACCCTATTAGCTCATACCCCTCTATTTCATTATTGTTATCCAGGACGAATAGAAAGCATAGCTGGACAATCCAAGATAAAGAAAGGGCATAAGCATTTGATTTGGACACCTGATAAACCGCATAAAACTGGACAAGTAAAGGAGACTAAAACAGAGATAGTAATTTCAGAAGTTCCAACGCTTGAAGTAGTTTATGATTCACTCATATACCCCGTTGATTACCAATTGACAGAAATGTCTGTTGACATTCAAAGGCGTCACTCTCAGATTCAGGTTGCACTCTATCTAATTGGAAAGCAATTGAATTATAGGACTTGGATTGCACAAAACGACAAAGGTATTTTGTACCAGCAAAAACGACTTGGTGAGTTAGATGGGGTAATAGGCTCTTTGAATAGCGAAAAACTGCTAGTTGCATATGATGAAGCGAGATTAGCAGCTTTGTTAATTGACTGTATTTGGTTCAAGAACGGAAAGCTGATGCCTGCCGTAATGGAAGTTGAACACTCGACGGGAATCACAAGTGGACTTACCCGAATGAAGAACTTCCAAGATAGATTCATCCCCTTACAAGATATTCGCTACGTAATTGTTGCCCCCGATGAGGTGAGGGACAAGGTTGTTAAAGAAGCGAACAAGCCGCAATTCCACTCTCTAAACACAAGGTTCTTTCCTTATTCGGCAGTTGAAGAACTCACTGCCCTTTGTCAGAAAAGGAAAATTAGAGGCGTAACGGAAGAATTTTTAGACTGCTACATGGAACCTGTTTTGAATAAGTAAGGATTATCAAACCCATCTATCCTAAATGTCATCCAACACCCAAATCGAATCCGCCCTCGCCGACCTCTTCGAGCAGTGGAGTGGCCAACGACCCGACCTCGTGCTGCCGCTGGCACCGAGCGGTTCGCCCCGCATTTACTATCGGCTGACGGGCAGCGGACGCACTGCCATCGGCACCTACCACCTCGACCGAAAGGAGAACAATGCCTTCTTGGTTTTCACCAGGCACTTCCACGCCAAGGGGCTGCCCGTGCCCGCCATCTACGCCGAAGACCTCGACCGCAGCGTTTATTTACAAGAAGACCTCGGCGCTACCACCCTGTACAGCTACCTGCTGCAAGCGGGCGACCAGTTCCCCGAACACCTCGTGCAGTTGTACAAAAAAACGGTGGAAAAACTGGCCCTGCTCCAAATCCGGGGCGGCGAAGGGCTGGACTACTCGGCTTGCTACCCACGGCCTGCGTTCGACCAGCAGAGCATGCTTTGGGACTTCAACACGTTCAAGTATTATTTCCTGAAACTGGCGAAAATCCCCTTCGACGAGCAGGCGCTGGAGGACGATGCCCACCGCTTTGCCGAGTGGCTGCTCACCACCGACTGCTCGCATTTCATGTTCCGTGACTTTCAGGCGAGGAACATCATGGTGCGGGGCGGCGAGCCTTATTTCATTGATTATCAGGGCGGTAGGCAGGGTGCGCTGCAATACGACCTCGCCTCGCTGCTGTTTCAGGCCAAGGCAAATGTGCCGGACGCCGTGCGCCGTGCGCTGCTCGACCACTACCTCGACACGGTGGAGAAAATACAGCCCGTTGACCGGGCGAAATTCCTCGAATACTTCCACGGCTACGTGCTCATCCGCAGCATCCAGACCTTCGGCACTTATGGTTTCCGGGGGCTTTTCGAGCGGAAAGAGCATTTCATCAAAAGCATCCCCTTTGCCATCCGCAACGTGCAGTGGATTTTGGAGAACGCCAATTTCCCCGTGGAGCTGCCGGAGTTGACCAAGGCGCTCAGGGCCATCGTTGAGTCGAAAAAATTCGAGCCGTTCGACCGCACGAGGGGCGCATCGAGCCTGCTCGCCGTCACCATCAACAGCTTCAGCTACAAGCGGGGCATACCCGCCGACCCCAGCGGCCACGGCGGCGGCTTCGTGTTCGACTGCCGCTCCATCCACAACCCCGGCCTCTATGAGCCTTACAAAAAACTGACTGGGCGGGACGAGCCAGTCATCAATTTCCTACAGCTACATTCCAACATGGAGGAGTTCCTGAACCAGGTTTACCTGCTCGTTGGCCCGGCCATCGAGAACTACATCGAGCGGAGTTTCACCAACCTCACGGTCAATTTTGGCTGCACGGGCGGGCAGCACCGCTCGGTTTACGCAGCCGACCATTTAGCGAAGCACATCCAAGAAAAATATGGGGTGCGGGTGGCGGTGACGCACAC
>JALOMF010000177.1 GCA_025455635.1 Saprospiraceae bacterium
GCTGAGGCGGGCCGAGACGCCGCTTTTTTCGTCCACCAGTTCGCTTTCACGGGCCGTGAAGCTGATTTGTTCCAGCAATATTTGCAAGGTTTCCGGCACGGCCACCATCTTCAGTTGCTCAGGGGCCAGCTTGGCCTCCTGCTGCGTGATGCGCTGCGCCACCTCGATGGTACGTGGGTAGTGCGTCAGAATCTGGCTCTCGATACGGTCTTTCAGTGGCGTGATGATGCTGCCCCGGTTGGTGTAGTCCTCCGGGTTGGCGGTGAAAACGAACTGGATTTCCAGCGGCAGCCGCAGCTTGAAGCCCCGGATTTGCATGTCGCCTTCTTGCAAAATATTGAACAATGCCACTTGAATACGGGCCTGCAAATCCGGTAACTCATTGATTACGAAGATACTACGGTGCGAGCGTGGGATAAGCCCGAAGTGGATGACCCGCTCGTCGGAGTACGTCAGCTTGAGCGAGGCGGCCTTGATGGGGTCCACGTCGCCCACGAGGTCGGCGATGCTCACGTCGGGGGTAGCCAATTTCTCCACGTAGCGGTCGTTGCGGTGCACCCACTCGATGGGGGTGTCGTCGCCCTTTTCGGCTATCAAATCGAAGGCAAAGCGGGAGATGGGCGCCATCGGGTCGTCGTTCAGCTCGCTGCCCGACACGATGGGCATCCACTCGTCGAGCAGTTGCACCAGCATCCGTGCGATGCGGGTCTTGGCCTGGCCCCGTAGGCCGAGCAGCACGATATTGTGGCGGCTGAGAATGGCCCGTTCAATATCGGGCAAAACCGTGTCCTCGAAGCCATAAATCCCTTCAAAAACTACCTGTTTTTTCTTCAGTTTTTGAATGAGGTTCTGGCGAAGCTCGTCCTTGACAGAGCGTGAGCGGTAGCCGGAGGCTTTGAGTTCGCCGAGTGTGGTTGCTTTTTTCATGTGATTGGTGTAACACGGACTGCCAGTCCGTGCCTTTGTGGTGAAAATGTTTAGGTTTTTTGTTAGCCTGGAGGCACGGTCTGGCAGACCGTGTTACGGCAAAGTTGCGGACTTTGGGGGAAACGCCGGGGATGGGAGAAGGTTTAGTTTGAAAATAAAACCAAGCCAGCAAATTGCGCTATGTTTTTTGGGGTTCCCCCAAAACAAATGGCATCCAATTGTCCTTGTTTATCGTTTGAAAACTTCCATTAGGGTACGATTCCGTCCAAGTTGGTGGTGCTTTTGCAGTTTTGTTTCCAAATTTGAATTCAAAAGCGGCAATATCACCCTCATATTCCTCTACGTAGTCAATTTCGGCTCCTGTTTGCAGCCGCCAAAAAAACTGCCCCACCCTTTTCTGGTGGTTATCAAGAAACTTGGAACGTTCCATGAACAGGAAGTTTTCCCACAACACCCCAGCGTCGTCCCGCATTGGAAGTGGGGCAAAACGCTCAATCAGCGCATTCCTGACGCCCAAGTCCTGAAAATAGATTTTCTGTTTTTTGGCAATTTCCTTGCGCAGGTTGCGACTAAAGCCCCCTACTGTTTTTATCACGAATGCCTTTTCCAACAAGTCCACATAACGCTGTACAGTGACCGTATCAAGCCCTAACTGCCTGCCTAGTTCGTTGAACGAAACTTCAGAACCTATTTGAAAAGCCAGCAAGCGAAGCAGGTCACGCAGTTTACCGCTTTGGCGTATGCCACCCAGTTCCAGTACATCTTTATACAAGTAAGCATGTGTCAGTTCACTAAGAAAAGTGGCCTTGTCCGCCTGGTTTTGCAGCTCCAAAACGCCAGGGTATGCCCCAAAAAGCAGCCATTCTTCCATGCGGCCGTGGTAGTCCAAGGCACTTGTTTGCCCTACCAGTTCTTCCGCTGAAAACGGATGCAGCCGGAGCGTCCAAGTACGCCCGGTTAGCGGCTCGTGGATGCGGTTGGCGAGGTCAAGCGAGGAGGAGCCTGTGACCAAAATCCGCAGTAATGGGAAGTTGTCGTGGAGGATTTTTAAGTTGATGCCAATGTCGGGGATGCGCTGTGCCTCGTCAATGAACAGGTAATCGTACCCACCAACAAACAGCCTCAGCTTTTCCAAATCCCGGGAGCCAAACACTTCGGCATGAGGGTTGAAGTCAGCGTTTACCTGTAACACCCGCTTGCTTCCTAGCTGGCCTAGTATATGCTTCGCAATGGTTGTTTTGCCCACTTGCCTTTGGCCGTAAAGAATGACGATTTTGCGAGGCTCTCCCGTCAAGCGGGCGGCGATTTGTGGCGCTATGGTTCTTGAAATGAAACTTGACATTGGATTCTAATCAATGAATTAGCGCAAATTTATGGAATATAATCAATAAAATGGCGTTAATTTATTGATTGGCACAAAATTTACCGCACCCCAAAGAGCAGTGTCCCCACCCGCACCATCGTACTCCCCTCCTCCACTGCCAGCAAGTAATCTCCGCTCATGCCCATCGAGATTTCCTTGAAACTTGTTTGCTCCGCAAAAAAACGGGCCTTTATTTTTTCAAAAATGCTGCGCAAATGCCGGAACTCCCGCCGCACCTGCGCTTGGTCGTCGGTGAAAGTGGCCATGCCCATCACGCCAGTTATCCGCACGTTCTTAAACGATTGAAAATCAGCGGATTGGAGCAGTTCCGCAGCCTCGTTTTCATCCAAGCCAAACTTGGTTTCCTCCTCAGCGATGTGGAATTGGAGCAGGCAATCTATCACACGGCCCAACTTGGCGGCCTGTTTATCAATCTCGGCGAGCAGTTTCAAGCTGTCCACCGAATGTATGCAAGCAACGAAGGGGGCTATGTACTTCACCTTGTTCGTCTGCAAATGCCCGATGAGGTGCCACTCGATGTCCTTGGGCAGGGCTTCGTACTTGGCCACCAATTCCTGCACCTTGTTTTCCCCAAAAATTCGCTGGCCCCGGTCGTACAATTCCATCACCCGCTCCGGTGGATGGGTTTTGGATACGGCGATGAGCTTGGTCTGGGTGGGGGCGAGCTGGGCTAGGATTTTTTCGAGCATAATTTCCCGTGTTAAGGGATGGTCACACGGATTGGGCGGATTGGGCGGATAAACACGGATGTTAAGTGTCAAATCCGTGTTTATCCGCCCAATCCGTGTGACCATCCTACCTCGTTGTGAAGTTTATTTTACCTTAAACACCGCCGTCCGCACCCGTTTGCTCACGCCCCCAGCCTCGGTTTTTTCTTCCAAAACCAAGTCCTGGGCAGCGGGCAACTTGAATACCTCCTGCAAATTGCGAATCGGGGCGACGGGCACCTGGGCGGCTTGGCAGCGTTCCAAAATCACCTCGGCAGTGAAACAGCGGAAGGCGGCTTGCAGTTGCGAAGCGAGTTCATCCCGATTTTCGAGGCGCAGGGCATTCGTCGCAAAGCGCTCATTTTCAGCGATTTGCGAAGCGCCCAATACATGGCAGAGCGCCCGGAACTGCTGCTCCGTGCCCGCCGAAACGATGAGCAATTTCTTGTCTTGGGTCGTGAACACCTCGCCATACGGCGCAATGTTCGGGTGGCGGCTGCCGATTCGCTGCGGCAAGTGGGCGAGGTTCAGCCAGTTGGTGGCTTGGTTGGCAAGGGAGGCCACGCCCGCATCGAAAAGCGAAACAGTGACCTCGCTGCCCTTCCCCGTGCGTTCCCGTTGGAGCAGAGCGACCAAAATTCCTTCTTTCAATTGATGCGCCGCCAACAAATCCATCAGTGCCACGGGCATCTTCACCGGGGGGCCGCCTGCCTCGCCGTTCATGTGCATCCAGCCTGTTTCTGCTTGGATGGCCACGTCGAAGCCGGGGCGCAGGTCGTCCTCGCCGTAGGCGCTGATGCTGGCGTAGATGAGTCGGGGGTTCGTTTTTTTCAGCTTCGCAAAATGGAGGCCGAGCTTCTCTGCACCGCCCGATTTGAAATTGGAAATCACGATGTCCGCTTCGTTCAACCAGCGCATAAGTTGCTCCCGGTCAGCGGCTTGTGTAAGGTCGAGGAAGTGGTGCTGTTTGCCCCAATTGACCGAGTAGAAATAAGCGGAATCGGGGCTGGCGGGGTCTTCCGAGGGCATTTTCCAATGGCGGGTGGTATCGCCACCCGTGGTCTTGTTCTCGACCTTGATGACTTCGGCGCCCAGCTCGGCGAAGAACATGCCGACGGCTGGCCCGGCCAGCACGCTGGCCAGTTCCACGACTTTTAGCCCCTTGAAAATGGGTGGGTTCATGTTGTCAACGTTGGGTTTCAGCAGCTTGAATCCGCTTGTTGGCCAGTGCCACGTACGCTTCAACGGTTTCGTAGCCGATGTACTTGCGGCCAGCCTTCAGGGCTGCCAATGCCGTGGTTCCGCTGCCCATGAAGGGGTCGAGCACCACGTCCGTTTCAAAGGAATAAAGCTGGATGAGGCGGTGCGGCAGCTCCAAGGGGAAGGGCGCAGGGTGCCCGATTCGTTTGGCCGATTCGGCGCTCATTTGCCAGATGGTCTTGGTCCAATCGAGAAACTCGTCCCGGCTGATGGTGTTGCGCTTGGCCTCTTTTTCCTGCTTGGTGAGGTGCCGTTTGTAGTCTCCTTTTGAAAAAATGAGGATGTACTCGTGTACGTCCCGCAAGATGGGGTTGGAGGCGCTTTGCCAGCTTCCCCAAGCCGTGCTGCCCGTGCTGCTGGCACCTTTGTCCCAGATGATTTCGCCCCGCATGATGAAGCCGATTTCCTGCATGAGCAACGCCACGTGAGAGGTGAGCGGGATGTAGGGCTTGCGCCCAAGGTTGGCGAGGTTGATGCAGGCCCTGCCGCCGGGCACCAGCACCCGGTAGGTTTCTGCGAAGACTTTTTTCAGGAAATCAAGGTACTCATGCAACGTCAGGTCTTCGTCGTAGTCTTTGCTGGCATTGTAGGGCGGGGAGGTAATCATCAAGTGAACCGACCCGTCGGGGATGGCCGACATATCGACAGAGCTTGTTCCAATAATCTGATTTTCAAGCACTTGTGGAAATTCAGCGGCTTCAATTTCGTGCACAGTCGCACTGTTCAATTCGGTGTAAAGCCTAGAATTGTAGAATTTGGAAGCATCGTGGTTGACCCTGCCGTTGGTACCAAAAGAACTGGTAGTAGTGCCTTCTCTGTTTTTTGCCATTAGTCTTAAAAAAGGGGTCAAAAGTGGTCAGAATCCTTCAAATGTCAAAAAAATAATGTTTTTACATCCATTTGGGAAAAAGGATAGTTACCTTTGCGCTTGAAGATTATTGTATTTGCTTACCCATTTTTTCCAATTTCATACTGGAAATCGTTATCAAAATTCAATAAAACCTGAGCAACAGGTTTAGTTTCCACACAAATAATTGGATTGATTTTACAGACATTTTATACCACGGTTGGCTAGATAAATGGATTTGGACAAGTTGTAATCCTGATAGCTTAGTCTAGCCTGCCTGTTGATTGGCTTTTTCCGCCAACGATTTGTTTGCAAAATCAACCAGAAGAAAATGGTGCCCAAGCAAAACAATGACTGGTTAGTTCTCACCGCCCTGTGGGTGTCGTTCATTATTTTTGTGAAATTAATGGAGCATTTTCGGGCGTACAAGGATTTGGAGCTGGGATTCCGCTTCGACTTGTTCGTGGTGCTTCCGATTTTGCTGCTGGTAACTGGGTTTATCGTCTGGAGGAACTGGGACGATGTCAATAATGATAACTGATTGCTTCAAAAACGCTAAATCGCACCAGCATTTTCTGGGATTGCCGCTTGGTTTAAATTGGGCTTGCCTGCACATTCATTGAAAATCCTGAACCTGCAATTTGCGCACACATCATCGAGCATCATCGGTACGAGCACCCGCAGTGCCTCTTCCTTCGATACAAAAAAATGTTCTTCGCCAATCTCCGCCCTGAACCCTCCCCGGATGAGCGTTTCCTGCGCATTCAATTTTAGGCCCGTAAAATACAGCCCCCCACCCTTCTGTTCCCAGCGCTTTGCCTCGTGCAGCAGCCACTCCGACCCCGCCACGTCAATGAAATTGATGCCCTGCGCCACGATAAGCAGGCTATGAACATCGGGCGAAGCCTCGTCCACCAATTCCCTGATTTCGCTGGAAATATGGTTCACCGAGCCAAAGAAAATCGAGCCATCCAGGCGCAACGTCTTCATTTGTGGGCACTCCGGCAACTGTTTGCGAAGCAAATAGGTGAATCGGCGGTTGGCGTCGTCGGGGTCGGGCGCCATGACGGCCACATTGGGCGTACTGGCTTTTTGCAGGTAAAAAATCAGGGAAAACATCACCCCGATGATGACGGACATCTCCAAATCGGCTACCAGCGTGGCCACGAACGTAATCAACATCACCATGCTCTGCCGCCTGCTGGAGCGCATGACCGTTCTGGCGAATTTGAAATCAATCAAGTTGTAACCGACCATCATAATCACGCCCGCCATCGCCGCTATCGGCAGGTAGGCAATCAGCGGGGCCACCAGCAGCACAATGACCACCAGCATGAGCGCAGCGAAAACAGCCGCCAGCGGCGTCCTTGCGCCAGCTTCGTAGTTGATGCCACTACGGGTAAACGAGCCTGAGCCAGCGTAGCAAGAGAAAAAACTGCCCACGATGTTCGACAGCCCCTGACCGATGAACTCTTGGTTGCCGTCAATCTGCTGCTGCGATTTCACCGCAATGGAGCGGGCTATGGCCACGGCCTCAATCAAGCCAAGGAGTGCAATGGCGAAGGCACTCTGTGCCAGTTGCGTGAGCGAGTCAAACCCCAAATCGGGGAGCGATGGACGGGGAAGCCGGCCCTTCACCTCGCCCACCATTTTCAGCGCAACTTGCTCACTACCAAACACTTGTGCAAGCCCCCATGCCAGCAAGCTGCCACCCACCAGCGCCACCATTAGGTTGGGTATTTTGGGTAAATATTTTTTGGAAAAAATGGCCAACAGCAAGGTGAATAGGCCCACCCCCAAGGCAAAAAAATTGGTATGGTGGATGTTTAAAGCCAGCGTTTTAAGGGTCTTCACGAATGTGCTGCCGCCTGCCACTGGAAGGTCGAGCAGGTGCTTCAACTGGCTCTGCATGATGAGCAGCGCCGCCCCTGCCGTGAAACCCACCACGACCACATGTGACACGAAATTGATGAGCGTGCCCATGCGGCCAACACCCAATAAAAATTGAAAAATCCCTGCCAACAACGTGATGGTCAATGCCTTAGCGATAAAATCATCGGTGCCGGGTTCAGCGCCAAGTTGCGTCAGCGCCGCAAAAACCACCAGCGAAATCGCCGTCGTTGGCCCTGAAACCAAGTGCCTCGACGAGCCGAACAGCGCCGCCACGATGGGCGTAATCATGGCCGTGTAAAGCCCGTAAATGGGCGGCAGGCCCGCAATGGTCGCAAAGGCCACGCCTTGCGGCAGCACGATGACCGCCCCGGTCAAGCCAGCCACGAGGTCGGCTTTCAACGTGCCCTTGTTCACCTCCGGCCACCATTCGAGGAAGGGGAAAATGCGCTGCAATACTTTTTCGGCGAGATTAATTTGCACGGTCTTTCAAAATAAATGAGGGGACAGGGTTACTCAGGTGTACAAAAACTGGACGCAAAATAAGCCCAACCGCAAACAAGCTGTGTAACCAAGGTCACATTCTTTTGGCTTGCCCACAATTTAACGGTCATAATTCGGTCATTTGCCAAAATAGTTTTGCCCCGTTCTTGTTCCACAACCAAAACCCACTTAGCTTTGCCGCCATCATGAAAAATTTCATCCACGTACATCATCATCATTTCTTCTCACCGAAGCCCGGCGAGCAGACCTGTTTTTGATGTAAAACGAAAGTTTTTCATGCTCAAAAAAGGCTTGTCGGTTCGCCCGGCAAGCCTTTTTTTGTTTTCACAAATCTTGTCATTGCCGCATGTAATCTGTACCCCCAACAATCAAACAATTCAGCAATCAAACAATGTTAAAACTCGCCATCCAAAAATCTCGGCCTGCTCAAATCCTGCTCCATCGGCGTCTCCAACGGCGGCGGGCGGCTCCGTGCCGTGGCCGACAGCTTCCCGCTCGAAGTCTTTTTCCTGCGGGATGACGATATCCCACAGTACGTCGAAGACGGCGTGGCCGACTGCGGCATCGTCGGTGAGAACGTCGTTTTCGAGAAAAACAAGCTCGTCGAGGTCATCGAACCGCTCGGCTTTGGCCGCTGCCGCCTCTCGCTCGCCGTGCCAAAATCCGCCAAATACGACGGCGTCGGCAGCCTGCAAGGTGCCCGTATCGCCACCTCCTACCCGCATATTTTAGGTGATTTCCTTCGGAAAAACGGTGTCCAAGCCGACCTCCACGAAATCAGCGGCTCGGTCGAGATA
>JALOMF010000642.1 GCA_025455635.1 Saprospiraceae bacterium
CGACCAAATCGGCGACATGATTCAGACCGCCCGAAAGCTGGAAGGCTCGGTGCGCAACACGGGCATCCACGCCTGCGGGGTCATTATCACCCCGGACGATATCACGAAGTACGTGCCCGTGACGGTGGCCAAGGACAGCGAGCTGCTCGTCAGCCAGTTTGACAACAGCGTGGCGGAATCCGCTGGCCTGCTGAAAATGGACTTTTTGGGTTTGCGAACCCTCACCATCATTGACGATGCCGTCAAAATCATTGAATTGGTGCATGGGGTGAAGATTGACCCCGACGCCATCCCGCTCGACGACCCCAAAACTTATGAGTTGGTTGCCATTTTCCAGTATGAAAGTGCGGGGATGCAGAAGTACATGAAGGACCTCAAACCGACGACCTTCGACGACCTCATCGCCATGAACGCCTTGTACCGGCCCGGCCCGCTGGCGTATATCCCCGATTTTATCGCTCGGAAACATGGCCGCCAAGTTATCCACTACGACCTGCCAGCGATGGAGGAGTACCTGAAGGATACCTACGGCATCACGGTCTATCAGGAGCAGGTGATGTTGCTGTCGCAAAAATTGGCCAATTTCACCAAAGGTGAGGCCGACGTGTTGCGGAAGGCAATGGGTAAAAAGCAGAAGGCGGTACTGGACAAGATGTACCCCAAGTTTCTCGAAGGCGCCGAGAAAAACGGCCACCCGAAGGAAATTTGCGATAAGGTCTGGAAGGACTGGGAAGCCTTCGCCAGCTACGCTTTCAACAAAAGCCACTCGACTTGCTACGCACTCTTGGGTTTCCAGACGGCGTATTTGAAGGCAAATTATCCGTCGGAGTTCATGGCGGCGGTGCTCTCCAACAACAAAAGCGACATCACGGGCATCACCAAGCTGCTGCAAGAATGCAACCGCATGAACGTGCCCGTGCTCGGCCCGGACATCAACGAGTCGGTCTCCGACTTTACCTCTAACAAGGCCGGGCAAATCCGCTTCGGCATGAGCGCCCTCAAAGGCGTGGGCGAGGGGCCTGTGGAGGATATTTTGAAAGAGCGGGACAAGCGGGGACCGTTCAAGTCCATTTATGATTTTGTGAAACGATTGGACACCAAGTCCGCCAACAAAAAAGTGCTGGAAAGCCTCGTGCTGGGCGGCGCTTTTGATTGTTTTGAGGACAAGGAAAAAGGCATGGGCCACCGTGCGCAGTTTTTTGCGCCTTCCGGCAAATACGACAGCTTCATCGAGCAGGTGCTGCACTTCGGCACGGCCTGGCAGGAGCGGCAGGCCAGCGCCGCCATGTCGCTCTTTGGCAACGACAGCAGCGCCATGGACATCGCCGAGCCGGAACCGCCCAAATGCAACCCGTGGAGCCTCATCGAAAAACTGGAGCGGGAAAAAGAGGTGACGGGCATCTACATCAGCGGCCACCCACTGGACGACTACCGCTTGGAAATGGAGAACTTCATCACTTGCACGATGGAGGATTTGGAGGAGCGGAAAGGCCAGCCCGTGAAGGTGGCGGGCATCGTGGTGAAATCTATCCACAAGGTGAGCCAGAAGGGCACGGGCTACGGCACTTTCGTGCTGCAAGACTACCACGGCACACTGGAACTCAGCCTTTTCAGCGACGATTATATGAAATTCAAAGGCTTTTTCGAGCAGGGGAATTGCGTGTTCATCACGGGCAACTACGAGGCCCGCTGGGGGCGTGACGACGAGTTTAGCCTGAAGGTAAAAGAGGTGACGCTCCTCGAAAACGCCGGGAAAAATATCGTCAAATCGCTCACCCTGAAAATCAACGTCGCCGACTTGACCCCCACGCTGATTGACCAATTGGAAGCGCTTTGCAAGGAGCACAAGGGCCAGCAGCAACTGAAAATGACGCTGTTGGATTATGACAATAAGACGAGCCTTTCGTTTACGAGCAAGGCCAAGAAGGTGAATGTCAGCAATGATTTGGTGGCGGCAGTGAAGGGGCTGGGGGTGGAGTGTGCGGTGGGGTGAATCAATCCTCTAAAAACCCTCCACCCCCAACTTCCGCAGCGCCACGTCCACCTCGTCGGGCGTATTCACGTTCATCAGCACATCAGGGTTGGGCGCATCGAGCACCTGCACGGGGGAGTTGATGAGCACTTTGCGGGGGCAGGAGTAGCCCTGGGCTAGGAATTGCAGCAGTACCGGGTAGCTCTTTGGTTCCCAAATGGCCACCAGGAGTGCCGCCTCGTCGAGGAGGGGCAGGTCGCAGGCCACCACCAGCCAAGCACTGTCGGGGGCTTGCCGGAAGGCCGAGAGGATGGCACCCATCGGGCCAAGGCCGAGGAAGGTGTCGGGCAGCACGTCGTGGGTATAGACCAGCTCACCCGCCTGTTCTGGACGGCAAGAGAGCTTGGTATGCCGGCAGATTTTTTCCAGCAAATCAATCATCACATCCCGTTGCGGCTTGTCGTGGTATTGCAGCACGCTCTTGTCGGTGCCCATGCGGCGGCTCTTGCCCCCGGCCAGCACTAGGCCGTTGAGGGGCGGCAGGGCGGTACGCATTTTTTCTTCAAAAAACGATTTAATCCCTTGAAAATCAGAAAGTTGTAATATTGGAATCTTACCGAAGCCGTTAATCTTTTCCAAGCCAATATCAAAAGGAGACACCCCCAAGTCTTTGAGCAATATCAGCCCCACATCGGTCAGTCGGTCTAGCTTGCGGCGCAGCGAGTCTTCCTTTTTTGCGTCAATCACCACTATTTGTTTTTGGTCAATTTTATAACACCTGGTTT
>JALOMF010000178.1 GCA_025455635.1 Saprospiraceae bacterium
CCTGAACAAGACCCTGCTCGAAAACGAGGCGGACGTGCGGCGGCTCGTGGCGGCTGGGGTGAGCGTGAGCGCCATCGGGCGGGCGTACAAGTTGAACCGGCGGACGGTGACGGGGTTTTTGAAGGTGAAGGGGTTGGGAGGAGACGATGGTTCAAAAGAGTAGTTTTACATTTGTCCTCAAAACAAAAACTGTATGTGTCATGTCTGCGAGGAATACACCATTAAATTGCCTACTGTCATTTGCGATAGCGATTTAGAGCTAATCGAAGTAACTGACTCCTCTCCAATGGGGCATCGTAAAGCCGTTGAGCAGTTCGCCACTTATTTTCGGCGGGAAATGCGGTTTGGGTTTGTACAGTACTGGGCGGAAGAACCCAGCGGCGGGCGTTTTGAGCCTTATATCCCAACAGTAGCCTATCTTTTTACGCACACGGGGTTTTTGCATTACAACAAATCGGGGAAAAGCACTTTGAAGGCAGTAGGCGCTTGCTGTTTCAGGGAACGTGGACGGCAAGATGGCTCGCAGAGTTGGGAACTCGATTGGGTTTGGGTACATCCTTTTAAGCGGCGGCAGGGAATATTGAGTGAACATTGGGGTGCTTTCAGGCAAAGGTTTGGAGAATTTACACTTTGTCCTCCGGTGTCCGATGGAATGAAGAAATTTATGGAGAAGCCGGAGCGCCGTGGAAATGAAAGCCTGAAAGGGAATTAAGCCATAATTATTTATCAAAAAAATACGATGATTCTTGATTTTAAAGAGATACCAAAAGCAAATACTGGCAATGGAGACCAAGACGACTTTGAGTTGTTTGCAAGGGATTTATTGGAAGCTATTGGGTTTGAAATTATTCAACAGCCATTCAGGGGAGCTGATGGCAAAAAGGACTTGATAGTTGACGAACTCAGGATTGGCAATGAGGGAAAAACAGTCATTAGATGGCTCGTGAGCGCCAAGCACAATGCCCATTCAGGTAAGGCAGTTTCGGACTCCGATGAACCAAATATCTCTGACCGAGTAGTAACCAATGGGTGTAAAGGTTTTTTGGGGTTTTATTCAACCCTGCCGTCCACCACGCTTCAAAGCAACTTAGATGGTTTCAAAACACGTGGAGCGTTTGAGACAACAGTCTATGATAAAGCGAAGATTGAGCGGAAGCTAATCGAAAATTTGGATGCAAGAAAAGAAGACCTTTTTCTCAGGTACTTTAGTAAATCCTATCAAAAATACAAAGAACTCAAGCCTGAGCAGTCCATAGAATCTTCCAACTTGGAAAGCCAAAACCAGTCATGCGATGAAAGCGTCTTTCAAGCCTGCAAGGACGCCATAATCGTGGTGGAGATTGAAAAGCTAAAATTCAAATATTCAAAGCTCGATTGGAATGAAGGGGAATTGGTTTTGAACGAATTGCACCAATACGCAGAACACGTCAACCACAGAATATCTTACGAAGTCCTTTTATTTTTATCCTACCTCGCTGACAAGACGAGGGGCGGAATGCCAAGTGAAACAGCCTCCACCATCTACTGGTTGATTTTGACTTTCTACGTTCATCCATTTGATGAGAAGGGGAAAGAAAGGTCATTCGAATTGGCTCAATTATGCACCAGGATTGCCTTTAGCCTGATTTATGATTCCTCCATTTATTCCAATAATTTGGAGATTGCAGCTTATGGTTATAACATCCTCAAATTCGTTTACAATAAATCCTTTGAAATCGGGTCAAGTCAACTGAAGCAAGATGTTTTAAAGCAGTACAATGAGTTAGAGCAGACTTTCCTTCAAAGAGAAAATCAAGACCTCCAACTGGCAATAGAACTATTGAACATTTTCCGAGACGACCTTGACAGCAAAACATTGGCGTTTCCGATTTTCTCTGATAAGCTGCGAGAAATAATCATTGATAAACCAAGGTGACGGAATCCCAGTCCACAAATGTTCCCGCCGACCGGGTGGGCTACAACTGCCCCGCCGCAAAGTCGAGCCATGCAGCCAAGCTGCGGCATCGCTGCCGGGTGGGGGAGGCGGTGGCCAACATCAGCAATTCCATTTTGTGGGTCGGCAAGGGCTACAAGGTTCGCAGCCATCGAAACCCCGTCGAGCCGGAAAGCAGGGGCGGCGTCCCCCGGATGCCGCTGCTGCGGCGGGAGCGGCGACGCTGCCTTGCGTGTTGAGGTAGGTTGTCGGGAAGGCAAGGCTGCGGCAGTGCGTTGGGGGTTTCGCTGGCTGCACCGCTGAAAACGGGTGGGTGGGGGAGGTGGGGGAAAATCAACCATCAAGGAGTTTTATTACAAGTTTACAATGCAGCAGTTTTAGCCTCAATACAACCCAAACAAGAAAGTATATCTCTGGTGATTTGATTCTTCATTATATCGAAATCTGAATAATTCAGGCAGCCACTTCGACCTTCCCGGTTTAGGGCATTCAATCGCCGACGCAATGCAATTACCTCGTTTTCAAATTCATGGAGCGGTTTGCATTCACAATGGCGCAGTAGTATATCCAGTGCTTCTTCGAGCCTGTCATCCCCAACAAAGGTTTTTGCCCTTTTGAAGACACCACCCTTTCTACACTTGAAGCATATTCTGAAAGGCAATTTCATTGCTTTTGATTTATGCTTCAAAACTGAGGCAGCGTAGCGTACAAAGAAAGGACACACAAAATAGGGCTTCAATCACTTACCATTTTGTGGGTGGACACGGGCTACAAGGTTCGCAGCCATCGAAACCCGGTCGAGCCGGGAAGCAGGGGCGGCGTCCCCCGGATGCCGCTGCTGCTGCGGGAGTGCCGCCGCTGCCTTTTGAACAAGCGGTGAGCGAGTGAGAAGTGAGCGGTGAGAAAGGCTGCGGCGGTGCGTTGGGGGTTTCGTTGGATGCACCGCTGAAAACGGGTGGGCGGGAGAGGTGGGGGATTTTTTAGTGGGCAGTTGGCAGTAGTGACAAATGCGCCCCTTTGTCCGGTTTGGCGGACAAAGGGGCGTTTGTTTATGCTGGCACTTCGTCGAGCAGGGGCAGGACGTGCGTGGCGTTGAACTCCACCAAGTCCAGCATGAGGTCGAAACTGTCGTCTTCGATGGCGACGAGGAAGCGCCATTTGAAGTCCTGATAAATGCGACGGGCGATGTCCTTACCGTATAGCTCGTGGCAGATGGCGTAGGCGAGTTGAGCCGGGCCGCTGCCGCCATAGCCCCAATTGAAGCCGTCGGGCGAATGGCTGACGTGTTTCAGGCTTTTGGCGTGGCTCAAGGCTTTGCCGTCGAGCCAGACTTTGCAGTTGCCGCCGTGCGCCGTTTCGGGGCGGTAGCCTTTCAATTTTGCGGTGTTTTCCATGATGAGAAGATTTTGAATGATGAACGATAAATGATGAATGATGAATGGAGCGACAGTCTGAACCGCTTTGGTCAGGCTGTCGATTCGGGTTGTTCCGTTGTGTCAGGTTGGTGGCTTTCTTCCTGTATCCCCAAAGGGGCAAGCAGAAAATCGGCGGCACGTTGGGCGGCGCTGGCGGCGGTCATCAGCAGGCGGGCGTCGCCGTTTAGCGTAGCAATCCAGGATTGCAGGTAGGCGGCGCTGTTCTCGACCAGTTCCTCCATCACGATGCCGCAATGGGCGCACAGGAAGCAGGCGGACATTTCCGCCACCAACTCCTCTTTGCTGTATTTTTCGTCACCAAATTTTGTGGGTTCGATTCTGTTGAGGCGGCTGGGGTGTCCTGTCCAATGGCTCAACTCGTGGAAGTAGGTCAGGTAGTAATGTTCCCGGCTCTGGAAATCCGTCAGGGCGGGCATTTTCACCACGTCGAGGGTCGGGTTGTAGGCGGGTTCGCCGGGGCGGATTTCGTGCGGGTTGGCAGTCAGTAAGGTTTCGCAATCAGCAATCCGGGTAGGCGTTTCGGGTTGCCCGTCCTTGAACATATCGGCGGTGAAACCCTCGATGTCCAGCACATTGAAAACCCTGTATTCATACACGAATGGCACTACTTTTTCCGCTTCCTTCCTCGTGTCCACCCGCTTGCCGTCGGCGTCGAAAAACAGCATTTTCCAGAAGTAAACGGGCAGCGATTTTGCCCCCTTGCGGATGCGGTTTCCGGCGTCGCTGATTTGCTTGAAGGTAGCGAAGCGTGGTACGTCTTGACCAGACAACAAAAAGGCATTGATACCCGTGTAAACGTGGCCGCTGAAATGGTTGCAGGGTGCGCCCAACCTGACCCTGTGCCAAGTGCGACGCCACGGCACGACGCCTTTTTCCAATTGGGTTATAATTCGAGCGGTCATTTCTTGGAATTTATCGGTTGCCTTATTCATGGCTGTTTGTTTTGAAGGTGAAGGGAAAAACCCGCCGTCCGCCTTTGGCGTGGCGGCGGGTGCGCTCCGGGCGGAGCGGTGGCGACAAACAACAACTCATTTTCAGTTGACCCAAAGGAGCAAGCGGTTACACGGTTTGCAGTTTTGCAGTCAAAAATATTTATACCTGCTCGCCTGATTCTTGGAACTTGCGCAGCAGGTAGCGGTATTTCTTCCTTCCCTTCTCGATGAAATCGCTGTCCCGGTGGAAGGGTACGATGTGGACGGCGTAGGGCGGGCGTTTCTGTACCCCGATGAAATAGAACCATTCTGCACGGCTGCCGTCGAGGTAGAAAGCGGCTTGGCGGTCGTAGTCGTACACGTCGAGCAGTTCGGTGAAACGTTCCCCGCTCCATGCGGACGTGGTTTTCACGTCGAAAACCGCCTTCCGGCAAACGATGTCATACTGCGCTTTGCAGGGCAAGCCCGTTGCCCGGTCTTTCCAAACCCTCGGCTTTTCATAGGAAAGCCGTTTGAACTTTGGTTGGCTGGCAAGGAAGCCGCCGAAGTCGCCGATATAGGCGTCCCGCATTTGCCGGATGGCATCCCACTCGGAGGGGCGCAAGTTCCAAACCGGGTCGCCGCTGCGGGCGTGTTCGAGTGCAACGGCGTGGAAGGCTTGACCGAACACGAGGCAGCGTTCCGGGTAGCGGATCTCCTCACCCTGCAACTTGGCCTTGAAGCGGGTGAGCCGGGAATTGCTGATGGCGGGGATTCTACGGATATGGTCGTCCGGCAACTCGACAAGTGGCACGGATGCCTCGAAGCCCAAGTGACTGAACAAGTTCAGGTAGTTCACGAGGCTGGCACGGGTCAGGCACTCGGTTTTTGCCGTCCATTTTACCAGCATGGTTTCGAGCGTTTCGCTGGTCAGGTTGCTGTTGATATTGCCGTAGGGCGTTCCGATGATTTGGCTGGCAGGGGCAATAGCGAGGTCTGCCAAGTGGGTGTTGTTGGTTGTCATTGTCTTATTTTTAGAAGGTGAGAGGGCGAGAAAGTGAGCGGTGAGCAGCCACTACCCTACCCTTTCGGTGATTGATTTTGGAAAAAGTCGGCGGCGTCCTGCGGGGAGCAGCGACCGCCGCCGCTGGCAAGTAAATGGCTGGATGGCCTTTTTCAAGCTCCCGAATAATCGGGACAGGCTATCCGACCATTACCCAAAAACCGATGTATGTTTAGGCTGCGACCGCTTCGGCCTCCGCTTCTTCTGGCTGGCCGTTCAGTTCGATGACGGGGTGCGGCGGGTTCCAGTTCAATGAAAACTCGATGCGGGCGTCCCCTGTGGTGGTTTCTTCCCGCCAAAAATTGATGCCCTCCGTGACCCGGAAAAGGGTGTCCTTATCGCCCTTGTCCAGCTTTTTGTAGCTAAATTCTGCCATGAAATACTTCTTGCCGGGGGCGTCGGGGTCTTTGCACTCCTTCTCGACCGGGCGGGCGGTGATGACCACATCGCAGGGCGTCACATCGTCGTAAAACATTTCGTTGGCAGCCAAGCGCATGAAGTTCTCGACGCTGTACCCGTGGAACAGCACGGCGCACACCTGACGGGCTTCATTGAGGAAAAAGAACTCCGCCCAACGCTTTTTGCCCATGCCCAAAATATTGTCGTTGAAGATGCGGTAGGCAATGGGGATGAAGGAAAACTCCTCCCCTTTCTTGGTCAGCGACACGTCGCCGTTGAGGTTGAAATTGCCCTTGCTGGCGTCGAAGCGGATTTGGCGGGGGTAGCCGGGCAGGTAGCGCAGGTTGTGGACTTCGCCCGTCTTTTTGTCAATCAGGTTGCCGTTGGCACTGGTGATTGGAAGCAGATTTTTCATAGTAAATAAATAATTAATGTAAATTGAAAAAAGTGCAGTGTTCGACCGGGATACTGCGCCCCCTGCCCAACCTGTTGCCGCACAGGGAGGGAAAAGCGGTTTCTCTTTCAGATTTATTCCGGCTATGCCCGGAAAAGGCTATTTCTCAAAGGAATTTCTACCGAAAACTAAGCCCGTACTACTTGCGCAAGAGGAAGAAAAGCGCCGGGGATAACGCCCCCCGACAGGGCGGTTTTCTCACAGTATGTCAAAGCAGCAATTCAAAAAGTATCTCCGCCAACTCCCTCTCCTCCAGCCCAGCCCAAGCGGTGATTTTGTAGCGGTCGCCACCTTCGGAAAGGATGTCGGCCTCGATTCCGACAACCTTGCATTTCCGGTTGAAAAAACGGTAGGCTTCCATGGTGAAGGGCGGCACGATGGGCAACTTGCCATGCAAGCAAACCACCTCGTATTCCTGATAGCCGGGGGTGATGCAAAAATGCTCGGCGGGGCGCAAGGTGCGCTCCTCGTAATAGGCTTCGGCGGCTGCGATGCGGGCAGCCTCGACGCTTTGGGAGAGATAAGTTGTGTCTGTCATTTGTCTATTGATTTTGTTGAATTGTTGATACAAAGATGACAATAAAATACCTAATTATCAATACCCCGACCCACATATTTTTTGCTCATATAATGATTATTTAAGAAAATAAAATACCTAAATAATTTCCTTTTCAATGCCCAAACCACAAAGACAATTTAATAAATAAAAAATGTAAAAAAATACCTGCGAGGCTTGTAAAATGAAAATAAAATACCTAACTTTAAATCAAGAAAACAAGCACAAATGACAACGACAAGCACCACGAAACAACAGGCAAACCGAGCAAGCGCCGCCGCACACTGGGCGAAAAAGGACGCCGAAGCCGCCCGCCACGCCGCACAGGAAAGCGCCGCCACCAACCCGGCACGGAACGGCGAGGCAAAGCGCCACCACGCCGAAGCCCTGCAAGCAAGCTGGGAGACAGAACAAGCCGCCCGTAAAGCCCAAGCCGCCACCGACCCGGAAACTGCAGCCCGCCACGCCGACGAAGCGGCAGCGGCAGCGGAAAGGGCGAAGCAGAGCCGCAAGGCAGCCGAAGCCGCCGCACAGCCCACCAACGCCCCGGCGGACGCCCTGACCCAAGCCGCCCGCAACGCTGCCAGCGAAGCGCAAAGGAGCGCCGCCGAAGCCAAGGAAGCCGAACTGGAAGCCCAACGCCACAACCTGCGGGAAGCCAGCTACGGCGACGTGCGGAACTGCAAATCCGCACACGCACACAAGGCGGCGAAACAACAGGCAGCAAGGGCGCAAGCCGAGGCAGAAGCCGCCGCCCGCTGCGCTGCATGGGCGAGCTACCACGAAATAGAAGGGCTGAAACTGGAAGCGGCAAAAGCTGCCCAATGCCACGCCAAAAAAGCAGCCGAAGCCGCCCGCAAAGCGAGGGAAGCCGCACAAACGGCAAAGGAAGGGGCGAGAGAAGCCAAGCAACGGAACGACGAGCAACCCACCGACCCGGAAGACTGAACACCAACGACGGCGGGGCAAACAAAGCACGACCCCAAGAAACCAACACCCTAAAAATTAAAAATTTTTATGGTTATTAGATCGGTATTGAACTGTTGTGATATGCTTTAACATATAATTATATATTTTTAATTTTTATT
>JALOMF010000179.1 GCA_025455635.1 Saprospiraceae bacterium
AGGCAAACAGACTTTCTTCATAAACATCATCATCTTCGAACAATTTTTTTTCACTTGGAGACATTCTCCCCCAAAGTTTTTCTCTTTTTAACCATATTGCAACTAACTCCCTATCCGCAAATTCTGAAGCTGTATAAGACAATGCATATAATATCATCATTCTACATCCAGCTTCATAACTTGAAACGAATGATTGTTCATCAAAATCAAGATATGGTAAAAATGGAATTTTGGTAGTAATACCATGTCGTTCTAATCTTTCCTCCAAACGATTTTTCCGCTCCATCAAATCATGCTTCATAAGCTAATAATTTTCAGTTTTTACCTTTAAATGTCCATTCTCACCCCGGATACTCCCACCCGCCCTTATACTCCCGCCTCAACATCCCGTTCGCCTCCTCATCGCCCACCACGGCATCCTTCGCTTCATCCCAATCAAGGCTGCGGCCCAGCTTGGCCGATAGCATCCCCAGCAGCGCCATGTTCGTCGCTTGGCGGCCATGCTCGATGTCGGCGTGGGGCCGCCTGCCCGATTTTATCGAAGCCAAAAAATCGGCCCAGACCAGCTTGATGTTCTGCGAGTCCGGCTCGTCGAGCTGGGCGGCTTGGCTGATGATGTCCTTCTTGGAATCGTGCGGGTAAAAGGTCCAGCCTTGCTGCCAGCCCATGTGGAAGGTGCCTTCGGTGCCGAGGAATTTCACGCCGACGTTCTCGCCCGGCTGGTCGGGGCGGTGGTTGCTGAGGGAGTGCTCCCAAGTGGCGGTGAAGCCTTCGAACTCGTACACCGCCAATTGGCTCTGCGGCATGTCACGCCCGCCCGCAACTTCGGGGTAGCGGGCCGTGCTGAAGATGCGGCGGGGCGCTTTCTCCTCCGTCCACCAGAGGATTTGGTCGAACCAGTGCGGTGCCCAATCGCCGAGCAGGCCGTTGGCGAAGGCCCCGTACTGCCGCCAGCCACGGGGGTGGATGTTTGGGCTGTACGCCTGTTTGGCCGAAGGCCCGCAATAAAAACTCCAGTCGAGGCCGTCGGGTACGGCTTCGGTGGGGTCGGGCAGCACGGTGGCTCCCCAGCCGTAGTTGACGAAGGCCCGCACCTCGGTGATGCGTCCCGCCTTGCCGGATTTGAGGAAGTCCATGCCGCTGGCGTTGTGCGGCGAGTAGCGGCGGTGGAAGTCCACGATGCAGGTGCGCTGCGTGTCCCGTGCCACCCGCTGGATGGCCGTGCCTTCCTTGACGGTGTGGCCGATGGGTTTTTCCAAGAACAAATGCGCCCCGCCCTGCATGGCCTCGATGGCGATGAGCGCATGCCAGTGGTCGGGCGTGGCATTGATGACGATGTCGGGTTTGGTGCTTCGCAAACAGTCCCGGAAGTCCTTGAAATGCTTGGGCTTGTCGGTGCAGAACTGGCGTACCTCGGCATCGCATTTTTTGATTTGCGCCTCGTCCACATCGCAGAGCGCCACCACTTGCACCTCGCCGGAGCGGATGGCTTCCCGCAGGATGTTCATGCCCCACCAGCCGCTGCCGATGAGGGCGACGGTGTACCTCGACTGCTTTTTTCGGACGATGAAGGGCGAGGCCGAGAAGGCCATGCTGGCCAGTGCGGCGTTTTTGATGAAGTGGCGACGGTGCATGATGAAAATTTTTGCGGAAAAGTAGGGATTTGTTTCAGCTTTGCAACTAAACTTAAATCCAAGATTATGCGACTTTACATTTCTTTGTTTTTCTTCCTTGCACTTACCTTGTTCACCGCCTGCGGCACGGCGCAGAAGGCCGCCAGCGATGGCAGTGTTTCTCTTTTCAACGGCAAAGACCTCACGGGCTGGGTCAACTATGGCCGTGAAAAATGGTACGTGGAGGACGGTCTGCTCATTTGCGAAAGCGGCCAATATAAAGAGTACGGCTACCTCGGCACCACCGAAAAATTCAAGGACTTCGACCTGACGCTGGAGTTCAAGCAGGAGGCCAACGGCAACAGCGGCGTCTTTTTCCGTTGCAGCGTGGACGGCACGAAAGTCTCAGGCTGGCAGGCGGAGGTAGCACCCAAAGGCAGTTCCACGGGCGGCATCTACGAGAGCTATGGCCGTGGCTGGCTCATCAAGCCGCTGCCTTCTTTGGATGATATTTTAAAGGAAAACGATTGGAACACCATGCGCATCCGCTGCGTGGGCGACGAGGTGACGACCTACCTGAACGGTATCCAGATGATTACGCTTAAGGATGAGAAAATCGGGCAGGCAGAAGGGCAAATTGCCTTGCAGATACACGACGGCGGTGGAATAAAGGTGCGCTGGCGCAATATCCGGGTGAAAAAACTGTGAAAGTAGGGGCTGCGTTCCGCCCCTTACTTTCACAGCTTGTTGCTGGGTTCAATCAGTTTTTACGACTTTAAAACTTGCGCTCCCGGCATTTCCGCTCAAGGTCGCTAGGTAAATGCCAGTGGCCAAATTGCCCCATTCGCAAGTGAGCAGGTTGTGGCCTTCGGATGTTTCAAAGCGTTTTGACCATAAAAGCTTGCCTTGCAGGTCATGGACGTCCACAGCAACCCGCTCTTGGCCTTCCGAGATATAAGCCAATCGAAGGTCGCCTGCGGTGGGGTTTTGCAACAGTTTCACGTTTTCCGAAAACTGGGCGGAGGGCTTTGGGTAAATGCGATTGATGCGGTTTCGGGCATTGGCATTGAGGTGGTGGTCGTCGAGGATGCCGCCGTTCATATAGACGTTCAGTTTCACGTCGGCGTTGATGCTCACGGCATTGGTGACATGCGCATTTTCCCCAAAAACAAGCGAAGTGCCGGGCTGAAGGTCAAGGTAGAACTGTGGGTCTGGATGCTTATCCGTGGCGATTCCCTGTAGCCAAAGCAGGCCGTCGAAAAGCAGGGTGCTGCCCTTGCCCAGTTTCATTTGCCCGCCGGAGCGCAGTACCAAGATTCCCCGGCCATCCTCCCCGTACTGCATGGTGGTGCCGTCGGCGATTTCCAAAGTGCTCCCGTTGCGGAACGTCATGCAGGAATTATTGCCCTCGAAATTCACGTGGCCGCCTGCGTGGATGTATTTGGTATTGTCTTCGAATACGAAATCAATGATGCTACCGAGGCAGAAATCGCCACCATTGTTGATAAGATTGAAATCATGGCGGATGCTGTCGCTGCCTTCCACCAAACCTCCACGCAGGAACACGAAAGGCTGTAGCACCACGTTTGCCCACTCCTGGACGATTAAGTTGATGCTTCTGACAAAAGTCGAATTGATTTCGGGACGGCCCTCAATATACGAAGGGTTTGCGGAGCTGGGATAAACATTTGGGTTGGTAAATTGCAACATAAAGCTGGAGTTCCACGACATGGGAGTCTCCACAGCAAATTCAATTGGAACATCATATGTATTGAAGCCCACATACTCATTTTCGGTAGCAATGACCTCCTTGACATAGTTTGGTACGTCGTTGCTCCAAATCCCTATACTTCCCAGTGTGATTTTATCTTCAGGCAAAGCACCATCAATGGGTTTCATTTTAATAATGAGTTCCCTGAGATAATTGTTTTCAAAGCGTTCGGTGGGGATGCACGTATCCAAGAAATAGACGCTGCTGCTATTGCTGGGAATATCTTTGTACCAGCGCATCGCTGTCCCTGTTCCCGCTTCATCTGGCACTTGTATGCCAATGTACAAGCCTGAGCACATATTATCCGTACAATCGGTACCGCCTTGCAGAAAGGTTGGGCCGTTGAAGATGTAGCTACTGAAATAAACATTGTAAAGCCAATCTGGCAATAAGGGGATTTTATTGCTCTCCGTGAACTTGCACCTTGCGAAAATAGGTCTTGACAAGTCCACCGTTTGCAGGTTTATTACACCATCCGAACTGTTGACCATAGTGACATTGATGCAAATTGAGCTGTCCAATGGCCCATCCCAATAATCGTCAAGTGTCTGGTATAGTACCCAATCCTTGTAAGCGACGATGGTCGTGTTTGAATCGAAAGGGCAGGGAATGGTCTCGAATTGGTCAAAATTCCCGTTGGGAATGTCTTGGCCAATGCCATATAAGCTGGCCAAAAGGAGATAAAGCGTCAGAGACTTTTTCATGAGCGAGGATTTTGGTGAAATAAACAAGTTTTCTTTCAAAGGTAATCCTCCATAAAAGGCAACCTATAAAAACATGCAGAACTGTCGGTACGTCAACAAATAAAAGCGTCTCAGCCCTTGACCTGCATGCAAGGCCAGCAGAAAAACGAAAAAACCTTCCAAGCCCAAAGACTTGGAAGGTTTCCTGCGCCCCCAATCCCGAAGTGTCGGGACAAGTTCCGCAATCCGCAATCCGAATTCCGCAATCAGATGGTAAATGGAAACACCTGCCCGTTCACCGTATAAGTGCCTTGGTCGTCGCAGGAGCCGTCGCCGTAATCCACATAGACTGGCAGGCCATTGATTTCCAGCGTGCCTTTGCCTTGGCTGACCCAGTCGCAATTGTTGGCCTTCACGAGCGGCGTTTGGATGAGCCAGTTCACGGTCTCGCCATTGGTGAGGGTGCTGAAAATGCTGCCCGTCACTTCATAAACATCATCGTTTTCGTCCCACCAAGAAGCGTGGCCAGCGGTCTGGGTATAAGTTTGGTCGCCGGAGAAGCTGAAGGTTTCGCCGTTCTGGTCGGTGAGCTTGATGTTCTGTGCGTCAATGCGCAGGATGGCCGCATCGGGGGTGCTGAGGTTGACGAAGACGAATTGGCCTTCCAGCTTCACGTTGTCCTCGTAGAAATTGTCGTAAGTGACGATGATGCTGGCATTGGGTTCCCAGAAAGCACCGACGGTCATGTTCACTTTTCCTTGCTTGAATTTGCCGTCGTCATCGGTGCAGCCAGCGCCATAATCGGCGGTGATGAGCTTCGGGAAAACCAGCAAATCGGGCGGTGTGACGGTGATATTGCCGCAGCTTCTTTCGTCCACTTTGTCGCCAGTATATCCGTTGGCGTTTTCAGCGCCCCACTGTGCGATATTGAAGGAAGAAAGCATGATTTGCTGGTTGGCCATCGCTTGTTTTGCTTGTTCTACGGTGGCTTGGTCGGCGTTGGGCGTGGCTTTTTCTTCTTTCTGGCAAGCGGTGAAAACCAGCAAGAAAGCAGCCGTGAGGAGCAGGATGGATGATTTAAAAGGACGCTTGTTCATAACTAAGATTTTTAGTTTAAGGTTGAAAATAAGGAGCCAATGCGTTGATGGTCAATCGCTTGCGTGAAATGCCGTACTGCATTGGAATCAAACTAAGAACGAGGGTGGGGGAGGATACCCTACTTTGGAAGAAAAAAAAATTGCTATCAACCGTATGCCCATTAATTTGAATATTGGCATGAATTGCTTTATTTAGCCCTGATTTTCATCCACTGAATTTTATGCACTTACGCTTCAACTATCAATTATGAAGTATTTGTTTCTTGTCTTTCTCTACCTTCCGTTTGTTGCTAAGTCACAAAAAATGACTGATGAAGCCATTTGGAAACTCGGCTGGCGCATGTGGGCCAGTTCAATGGACGAAAAACTGGAACTGGCCGAAATGCAATTCGATTCCCTGCTGAATTTGACGGCATTGCCAGAGCGCAGGTTTCTCACCATCGGCTTGGAAATCAAATCAAAGCTGAACAAAACAGATGAAGTGCTGAACCTACTGAATAAGCAAGATGAGACCATGTTGCGTCAAATATGCACGAAACCTTTCTTATCCGGCCTGTCGCCGTGCGCTGAATATGGTGTTGAGAAAGTGGAGAACAAGGCACTGCAATTGGAACTCATCACCATGTTCGTGAACGACCAATATGCACGGGGCAATATGATGCATGACCTTGTAACCACCTATCAAATTGACACCACCAAATTGCTGCAAAGCGGCGGCATGTACGTGGATGAACAAAACCGGAACCGTTTAAAAGAAATTATTGCGGAGCATGGATTTCCAACCCGCTCTATGGTTGGTACGGATGCTATGCGTGGCATTTTCATCATAACCCAACATGCCGATGGCGATAAGGAATGGCAGAAATCACAGTTAATAAACATCGAAAATGCCGTGAAACTAGGTGATATGGACGGTCAAAATTATGCTTATTTATACGACCGAATAAAAATGAACAGCGGTGAAAAACAGTTGTACGGCACCCAAGTCTCCAAGGTTGACAGGGCCAATAAAACCGTTTTATTGGCAGATACGGAAGACATGGATAACCTTAATAAACGCAGGTGGGAAATCGGTATGATGCCCATTGAGATATACAAGGAGCTTATGCTTAAAAATTAGCGCCTTCACCCCCCGCACACCCAACCGCCTTCACCGTCTCAAATACTTCACCACCTACAAATCCACTTAGTTGGCGCATCTGTTCGCCATGTACATGTTCGCCGCATCATTCGCAAAAAGATTAGTTCCCAGTCATTTTCTCAAAAACATATAGCCCTAGCATGAATAAAAGGGGCAATGCAGCCACCAAAAGTGCCCAAGTCGGTTTTTTAAAAACAACTTGCAGCAGCAATCCCCCTATCGTGCAAGCTACCAAAACTATGGCCAGCCACGGGACAGCATCGCTTTTGTGGAAACTATCTGCAAAACCTTTACCGACGATGGCAATGGCGCATAACAGTAGGTTTATCGCCCAGCATATCCAGAATAATGCGGTCATCATTGCGCTATATTTTTTTTGAGCCATTTTTCGAGCATATCCTTTGCAGGCAATTTCGGCTTCTCAAAGCTCGTCCTTTCATCCAACGCATTGCGAAGCTCCTGCATCGCCGGGCGGAAGTCCGTGCCCATTCCCTCGAACTTGTCCACCGTACGGATGACCCTGTCCACTTCCCACGTGAACCGTCCTTCGTACAAATCGTATTTGTCACGGCATTGGCGGATGCTCTCCCGGATGAGCCTTGCCTGAATCAGTACGCCCTGCCGCACGGGTTCTGGGAAGATGGCTTTGTTGTCCACGTCGTTGGAAGCCAGGAAATTGAAGGCTTCGGGCGCCCAGTCGTTTTGCAGGCGGCGGGTGAGTTCCTCCTGCCAGTCGGGGCGGGTTTTCAGCTTCGCCAATGCCGCTTCCCGCACGTCTTGGTCGTGGTTGGCATCGGTGAGTACATAGAGGAAAACCCCGTCCTTCATCACGTCGGTGGTGTCGATATGGTTCAAATGGTTCTGGTGGGTTCTGTCCTGAAACTCCACATTCGATTTCAGCACAGCGGCGTTGACCTGCAACCTGTGCAACATGATTATCATAAAACCCACAGCGCTTAAAACCAAGCTTATATAAATGGGCAGTTTATAAGCCTTCGGGGACAGTTCTGCGTAATTGGCATTCAGCAAAATCCCTGCGCTGACCATTATCAGCAGGGGCAGCAGCGCCGGGATTGCCATTAAGACCACCCGCAGCGGGGCGGGAACTTTGACGGGGAATTCGTTGAACATGAAAAAGCCATTCCCGATTATAATTACCAAAAAGCCGAGCAGCACGATGACCCACCGTGGAACAGTGCCGACCTGCACCCAGCCAAAGCCACCCTGCCCGCCAATGATGGCCGTGACTATGGCCATGCAGATGGAAAAGCCCAAGACACCGAAAATCAGCGTCCAGGCATAGCCCACGCCTGCGTCACCACCCGGCGGTGTGCGCAGGAAGGTCAAGTTGAACATAAGCATAAAAATCACGGCTGCAATGCCGAGGAAAAGGTTGCCGATGATTAACATGGTTTGATTTACGATTTACGATTTACGATTTACGATTTACGATTTACGATTTACGATTTACGATTTACGATTTACGATTTACGATTTACGATTTACGATTTACG
>JALOMF010000180.1 GCA_025455635.1 Saprospiraceae bacterium
GATGCCTTGTTGTTACTATTTATGTTGCCGATATTAATGCTATCATTACTATTTTTTAAGCCTTGTTCATCAACTACAATGCTTGAATTAGTTGGGGTTTCACCTGCACCCTGCGCAATGCTGACTGGGGATTCATGGGCATCTTTTTTATCGCCATAATTCAATAAAAACAGCGCTGTGACCATCAAGCCCAGCACCAGCCCGCCGCCCGCAAACCACCAAATCAGCCCCCGTCGCTTTCGGCGGCGTTCATTCGCTTCAAGTAGCTGCTCGGCGCCCAGCCAATCCGCCTCGGATGGCTCGAATTTCCGGTTGCTTAAATTATCCCGGAAGTATTTGTCAAGGTTATTTTCCATGATGGAAACCTATTTACAAGTTTTTTTTTGATTTAAGATTTAAGATAGACGATATAAGATTTTAGATTTAACGGGCCGGAAATACCTGCGAAAACTGAACTTTTGCAATTAAGTTGCGCCCCAAATCTTATATCTTATATCTTATATCTAATATCTAACATCGTCTATTTTACATCTTATATCAAATCAAAATCAAATGCCGCTTTATCATTTCCGCTCCCTAACTGCCGCCCCTTCTCCCGCTTGCACCAACATTTCCCGCAACCGCTGCCGGGCGAAGGATAAATGCCATTTCGACGTACCCTCGCTGATGTCCAACAACTTCCCGATTTCGAGGTGGCCGTAGCCGTCAATGGCGAAGAGGTTGAACACTTTTTGGCTCATAGGCGGCAAGGCCCGAATCATTGCCTCCAATTGTCCGGCCTCAAAATTCAGGTCTGCCGTGTTGAAATTTACCAAGCCGTCATGGTTGTTGGTATCCGTAAAGTCTTGATTTTCAATCAGTTCGTGTACTTTTCGGTTCTTGCGGAAGTCGTCAATCAGCGTGTTTATCATGATGCGCCGAATCCATGCCTCGAACGGCGTCTCTGCATTGTATTTCGGCAAATTATTCACGATTTTCAGGAAGCCCTCGTTCACCATGGCCACTGCATCCTCCTCCGACCGTCTGTACCGCAGGCACACGCCCATCAGGACACTGTAACAGCTTTTGTAAAGCTGGAACTGTGCCCTCCGGTCGCCCTTGGCAGCGTCTTGGAGGAGTGGTTGGTTTACCATTCGATTTCGCCTGCCTTTCGGCAGACTGGGATTTCGGATTGCGGATTTCGGATTTCGGATTTGGGGCCACAGCCCTTCATCCGAAATCCGACTCCGAAATCAATTTAGTTTTTGACAATTTTAGCGGTGGCTACGCCCTTGCCCGTTGTCAATTGGAGTAGGTACAAGCCTGTAGGTACGGTGGTCATGTCGAAATCAATCTCCTGCTGGCCTATCGCAACTTGCTGATTTTCAACGATTACCGTGGTGCCGTCGAGCCGAGATAGCTTGATGGTTGCCTCGAAATTGGCCTTGGCATCGAGCGCCAATTTGAGCTGCCCCGACGTTGGGTTTGGTGAAACGGCCAGGCTGTTTGCGCCAGCCAAAAGCTCCTCCAAGCTGAGCACGATGCCCGCTGGCGTCACTTCGAAGTCATTGCCGTTCGATGTTGGGTTGGCGGCGGTCAAGTCCACCCAGCGCTCGGCTTGTTCTTCGCCCACGATTTCCACCTGAACTTTATAGGTGCCGAGCGGCAAGTTTGCGAAGCTGTAACGGCCTAATTCGTCGGTTTTGGCGTGGGTAATGACTTCTTCATTTTCATCGAAAAGTAGTACGCTGGTGTTCGGCCTTGGGTCGCCGCCACGGTCGTCGTCGTTGGCAGTGAAGCCGTCACCTTCCGTTACGATGCCGTTGATATTTCCATCGCCGGGGGTCAGGTTTTGGCCGTCGTTCATGATGATGAGGAAGCCGTTCCAGACATTGGGCAATATGATGACATTGGCTTCATTCCAGTTAATGCTGGATTCATAATAGGTTGGAAGGTACTCGTCGGCGTACTGCGAACCAGGCGTGAGGGTCACTTTTATCAAGTATTCGCCTTCGGGCTGGGTGCCAAAATCGTAGCTGGCCGTCCAGTCGTTGGGGTTGTTTTGGAGGCTGACGGTAGCGGCTAGGTTCCAGTCGCCTGTGCTTGGGTCAAGGCTGAAAAGCTCCGCTATACCGTCCAAATCTTCCGTTTGTGTCGAGTCTTCCAGTACCACGTAGCCCAGTAGGGTGTAGTTCGTAGGTGGCAAGTATTGGTAGCAATAATAGGCTACGCAACCGCCGCCAGTCACTGTTACGCAATATTCACCCGTAATGGCAGGGGCGATGTACTGGGTTGTTTCACCATTGCTCCAAGTGTAAGTGGCTGGCCAGATATTGGTGATTGCCACGAGTACATCAATGCCTGCGCTGTCTTCTTGGACGATTTGTACAGTACAAGAATTATCGCTCACAACGGCGCATGAAACTGCCACACAGCCTTCTGAATCAGTAACCGTGACGCAGTAGGTACCTGGTTGGGTTACGTTGACGAAAGGGCCATTCTGTGTCAGTGGTGTCCAATTGTAAGTGAATGGCGCTGTACCACTCGGGTTCGCTGAGAGCGTCCAGCCTTGTGTTAGGAAAGTATCCACCGTGATTTGAACGCTGCAAGAATCGGCGTTGCCATTCCAGTATGCACAATCAGTGGCCGAGCATCCATTTGATTCCGTGATGGTCACGCAGTAATCTCCGGCAACATTGGGCTGTATGTTTGGGGTTTGGCCGCCGTTGCTCCAAGTGTAGGTATATGGGCCTTGGCCGCTGCCGATAGCAATGAGGCCGCCAGCGGGGTTAGTACTGATGTAAACGGAGCAGTTGGGATTGTCAAAACAGGCCACGGCCACGCAGCCGTCCGCATCGGTCACGGTCACGCAGTATTGTCCGAAATAGGCAGGGTTGGGCGGGATGCTCTGCGTGTTCCCGCCGGGCTGCCATTGGTAGGTGAATGGGGCTGTACCATTTGCGATAGCCGTGAATACATCGCCCGTGGCAGTGCTATCAATGACGATATAAACTGAGCAACTGTCCAGCGGGTTGTTGCCACCATTCCAGTTGGCGCAGTCGGTCGCCGTGCAGCCGTTGGAGTCGGTGATGGTCACGCAGTAGCTGCCTGATGAGTTCGGCAAGATGCTGACGTTGTTGCTCCCATTGCTCCATAAATAACTTACGTTGAACGGGCTGTTTGCATTGGCCGTCAGGCCGCCACCGGGGTTGTTGGTGATGAAAACGCCGCAGCTCGAAGCGCCGAAAAGGCAGTCCACGGAGGTGCAGCCAGTGGCATCGGTCATGGTCACGCAATAGTTGATGCCCCATTGGGTGATTTCGATGGATTCGGTTGTTTCACCATTGCTCCAAGTGTATGCAAACGGGGCTGTTCCGCTGGGCGATGCCACTGCAATGACAGCGCCATTGACGGTGGATGAGTCCATGAACACATTCACGGAGCAGAGGCTGTCGAGGCTGCTGCTGTTGTTGGCGTAAAGTCCCAGCGTCAGCAGGCAGAAAGCTAGGATTTGGGAAATCTTTTTCATAAGCAGGATAAAATTCATTTTGATGATTGAAATGGTTGTATTCAAACACTAACACGAAGATAGTGGGCTGGTGGTTGGGGTGTTTGGAATATTTATTTTGGTAAAAAAACAGCGGCTAACGTCATCGGCCAGCCGCTGTTTTTTTGATTTAATTTTTGACAAATTTCGCTGCTGCAACGCCGCTTCCACTTGCCACTTGCACAAGGTAGAGGCCGCTAGGCAAGCCTTCCACATCGAGCTTGATGCGCTGCCTGCCCTTCGCCAGTTGGCTTCTTTGGCTCAAAACCTTCGTGCCGTCGAGCCTTGCCACGCTGATTTGCGCCTCCAAATTTACGCTGGATTCCAGCCAGATGTTCAACTCGCTGGCCGTAGGGTTGGGCGATAATTGCAGGCTGCCGCTTTCAAGTATTTCAGCTATGCCAAGTACAATGCCATCTGGCGTTACCTCGAAGTCGTTGCCGCTGGAAATGGGGTTGGCAGCGGTGAGTGAAACCCAGCGGTCCACCTGCTCCTCGCCCACGATTTCGACCATGACCTGGTAGGTGCCGAGTGTCAAATTTGCGAAGCTGTACTCGCCAAGCTCGTTGGTGACGGTGTGCCGCACGGCCTGCTCGTTTGTATCAAAAAGCAGTACACTCGTATTGGGCCGGGGATTGCCGCTGCGCTCGCCGTCACCATTTGCCGTCAGGCCATCGCCTTCGGTCACTAGGCCGCTGATACCGCCGCTACCGTTCAGGTTTTGGCCATCCTGCATGATAATATTGGGGGTTTGCCACCAGTGGTTGGGCAGTGTGATGATATCGGCTTCGTTCCAAAGCAAACTGGCGTAGTGATACGTGGGTAGGTACGTGGCAGCATAAGGCGAGGCAGGGTCGAGTGTTGCTTTTGTGAGGTATTGCCCAGCGGGCCATGTGCCGAAATCGTAAGTAGCGGCCCAAAAAACGGAATCTGGGTCGTTGTTGAGCTGTACGGTCGCAGCAAGGTTCCAAGCATCGTTGGCGGCATCGTAGGCGAACAGCTCCGCAATGCCTTCGTAGGGCAGGGCGAGCGTGGAGTCTTCGAGGGAGACGTAGCCGAAAATCGTGAAATTGGTTGGTGCTATGAAGTCTATGCAATTGCTCGCAGAGCATCCGTTGCCGGTGACCGTCACACAATAGAACCCAGTTGTGGCCGGAGAAATGGTCGGCGTGGTTTC
The DNA here is from genome assembly GCA_025455635.1 of Saprospiraceae bacterium. Lineage (GTDB taxonomy): Bacteria > Bacteroidota > Bacteroidia > Chitinophagales > Saprospiraceae > UBA6168. Next base: position 4,704 of record JALOMF010000180.1, read on the forward strand.
GCCCGTGCTCCATTCATAGCTGGGGTTGGCTAGGTTTGTTTCGGCTTGTATAACCGCAGGGCTGGCAGTGTAATCGGCGCTGATACTTACCGGGCAGGCATTCAAATAATAACATTGGAAATTACTGCAACCGACTGCATCTGTCGCCGTCACGCAGTAATAACCACTTTGCAATACGATGATTTCCGGCGTGGTTTCGCCAGTACTCCACTCGTAGGTGTAGGGGGCCGTGCCGGTATGCTGGGCGGTGAGTTCCCATTCGTTTGCCTCAATGTTTTCAACAAAAATACCCGTGTAGCACGGGATGGCAAAGGTGCAGCCACTGGCTTCGCAGCCAAAAGCATCGGTGATGGTGACGCAGTATTGGTCGTTCACGGCTACCTCGATGGATTGCGTGGTAGCGCCCTGGTAGTCCCATTGGTAGGTAAAAGGGGCAAAGCCTTGGGCATAGGCTTGAATCTGCCAACCACTGAGGATTATGCTATCCTGTGACCATGCCTGCACACCACAATTATTGCCAACTGAAAAGCAACTGGTGGATTCACAGCCCAAAAAGTCCGTGACTGTCACACAATATTCGCCAATGGCGAGGGTTGTGATGGTCTGGTCGGTGCTGCCGTTGCTCCAAAGGTAGGTCAGCGGTTGAGCGCCGTAAGCATTGGCCGTCAGGGTTTGGGTGTTGAAATTTGGGTTGATGTACGTATTGCAATCGTAACCCCATACGCAGGTTTCGGCCACACAGCCGTTTGCATCCGTGACGATGACGCAAAGCATATTGAATGAAAGATTAGTGCCATCAATGGTTTGGGTCGTTTCGCCCGTGTTCCAGAGGTAGGTGAAAGGTGCTGTACCTGTGGCTGCGACGGATGCTGTGATAGCCGCACTGCTTGAGTCAATGACGATATTGGCATCACAAGATGGCCAAAACACGCACTTGGTTTTGGTGCAGCCCACGGCGTCGGTCAGCGTGACGCAGTACTCGCCGGGTGTGGGTGGCAGTATGTTGTGCTGAACTTCGCCCGTGCTCCATAGGAAACTGATGGGGAAGATGCCGCCAGAGCCTGATTGAAGTCCAAGAACTGGGTCTGAATACACGTCCAAATAACATGCTTGGCCAAAGAGGCAGTTTTCCGCCGTGCAGCCCGATGCGCTGGTGATGGTCACGCAATAGTTGATGCCGGGGATGGTCGTGACGGACTGCGTGGTTTCGCCCGTGCTCCAGAGGTAGGTGAAAGGGCCGTCGCCAATGGGGTCCACCCAAACTTGGTATTCGCCCGTGGCAGTTGAATCGTAGTAAATCAGGGCATAGCAAGAAGCGGGGTTGGGCGGGGCAGCTTCGCTAATTGGCGTTACTTCCGCATTGACATAGCCCCAGCCACTCAGGGCAAGGCAACAAAATAGTAGGAGTTGAGATAGCTTTTTCATTGAAAAGGAATTTAATGGATGAAGAGAGATTCCGAAACCTGATATCGTAAGCAATCACGGCGGCAGGGGAGGGGAGGTTGGGTTCAGAAGAAAAAATCATTTTTAAATGCCTGTTTTGGGCAAATGTTTCCTTGTTTTGCCCTCACCAATTTGCCAGTTCAACCAATTTCCAATTTTCCACCATGCCCCCACTCGCAGAGCGCCTTCGCCCCACCTCCCTCGACGTGGCTGTTGTTGCAATCGAAGTTGCGAAATGAGCGGGTAAGGCATGGGGGAAGAAAAAGTAAAATTATATTTGCAAGAAATCTCAAACCCACACCATGTCCTCCATCACAAACGCATATGAAACGACATCCTTGGAGGATTCCACCGTGTTTTTATTCGAGAGTGTTGGCATTAAAGGCACGGTGGTCAAAGTGGTGTTGTTTCAACATGTTTTGGGAAATCTTTACAATCTTGCCTTTGGTGATTTCCTTGATGGGGGGCTGAATGATAAAACGGTCACAAACAATAACGATGTTTCCTCAGTTTTATCAACGGTGGCCAAATGCGTCAGTGATTTTTTGGAAAAACACCCCGGCAGCAGGCTTAGAATCAGGCCAGTGGATGAAAGAAGGCGGGCGCTATACAATTTTGTTATTCGGAGCAAAATCGAAGAAATCAAGACGAATTTCGAGGTTTTTGGCGTTGAGAATGGCTTTAAAAAACCGTTTGACCCAAAAATACTGTTCACGGAGTTTGAATTGCGGCACAGAGTTCCCTAATTTGCCAATCAATTTTGAATCATGATGAAAGCAAATAGAAATAGCGATAAATTACCAGTTGCGGACGGCGTTGAAAAACGCAGCTACCCAACTGATATGCAAAGTGCGCTTGATTTTTTTGAAAAAAACAAGGGCGAAGTACTACTGCCGGACAGTTATTATGCTGTCGTGAAAGCTTGTGTCCAAGAAAATACGCAGGAGTTGTTTCTACGAAACCCTTCAACACCGCTCAAAGCGATTGTTGCTTCAACGCTTAATGAACTAAACCCCAATATCCCCGGCGATAAGATCATTGAGCTTGCCATTTTTACTGTCCAATGTTGGAACGACCTCTCGGCAAAATCCAGCCAAAGCCTGCAAAAAAGGAGAGTACCCGCCACAGTTTAATATGCCCCCACTCGCAGAGCGCCTTCGCCCCACCTCCCTCGATGAATACGTCGGCCAAGCCCACCTCGTGGGCCCAGGTGCCATCCTTCGCCAGAGCATCGAGAGCGGCAAGCTGCCCAGCATGATACTTTGGGGGCCGCCAGGCGTGGGCAAGACGACCTTGGCCAGCATTATTTCCCATCAACTCAAGCGGCCATTCTACACCTTGAGCGCCATCAGTTCCGGGGTGAAGGATGTTCGGGATACCATCGAAAAGGCGCAGGGCCAGAATTTTTTCAGTGCAGCCAACCCCGTCCTTTTTATTGATGAAATTCACCGTTTCAACAAAAGCCTACAGGTCTCGCTGCTGGGGGCGGTGGAGAAGTGCACCGTCTCGCTCATCGGGGCCACGACGGAGAACCCCAGCTTCGAGGTCATCTCGGCCTTGCTGTCCCGCTGCCAGGTCTATGTGCTGAAACATTTGGAAAAGACCGAGCTGGTGCAAATCGTGGACTCGGCACTGAAAACGGACGAGTACCTTCGGG
>JALOMF010000181.1 GCA_025455635.1 Saprospiraceae bacterium
CAAAAATACCAGCGGGAAGTGCTGATGCTGGTGCCGAAGTGGAGGAGAGGGTAGCTTAGTGTCCCTCCGTGTCTCTGTGTTAAAAAAAACACGGAGGCACAGAGACACGGAGGGACACAGAGAAATTAATTTACCAGTGTTTCAAAATGCTGGAACGCCTTCGCCAACCTGTCCACCGTACGGTCGTTGCCCAGCAGTTCCATTAGCTCAAAGACGCCGGGGCCTTGCATCGTGCCCGCCAATGAAAGCCTTAGAATGGGCATCACCTCGCCCGGTTTCAGTCCCCGCTCGGCCATGAACGCCTTCACGCTGGCTTCCAAAGCAGCCGCTTCGAAGCTCGGTTGCGCCTTCACATGGTCGGCCAGTGCCTCGAACACGGGGCGGCTTTCCGGCTTCCAGCGCTTCGCAATATTCTCATTGTCAAACACTTGCACATCGTCGAAGAGGTAGCTCGACTGCTCCACGAGGTCGGGCAGGAAGGTGGCTCGGCCCTTCATCAAGTGGCAGACCTGCGCCAAGTATTCGTCCGAAACATGGTAGCCCTTTGCCTCGGCCAGCGGCTTTATTTGCGTAGCCAAAACCACATCGTCGGTGGCGTGGAGGTACTGCTGGTTGAACCACTTGGCCTTGTCGTAGTCGAAGCGGGCACCGCTCTTGCTGATTTTTTCGAGGGAAAATGCTTCGCAAAGCTCCTCCAGACTGAAAATCTCCTGCTCCGTGCCGGGGTTCCAGCCGAGGAAGGCGAGGAAATTCACCACCGCCTCCGGCAAAAAACCGAACTCCCGGAAGCCCTCGAAACTGTCCTCCGGCGTGTCGGCCTTCCATGAAAGCGGGAAAACGGGCATCCCAAACTTGGCACCGTCCCGTATGCTCAGTTTGCCCTTGCCGTCGGGGCGCAAAATCAGGGGCACATGCGAGAACTGCGGCATGGTCGCCTCCCAACCGAAAGCCCGGTAAAGCAGTACGTGATGGCCCGTGCTGGGCAGCCACTCCTCGCCCCGGATGACGTGCGTGATTTCCATCAGGTGGTCGTCCACGATATTGGCGAGGTGGTAGGTCGGCATCCCGTCCGACTTCATGAGCACCTTGTCGTCCAGCTCGCTGGTATGGAAACTGACCTCGCCCCGAATCAGGTCGGTGAAGGTAACGGTCTCATTTTCAGGCACTTTCAAGCGTATGACGTAGTGCTCGCCAGCGTCGAGGCGGCGCTGCACCTCGTCGGCGGGCAGGTTCAGGCTGGTCTTCATGCCTTGGCGGCTGATACCATCGTACTTGAAATTGTGGTTGCCCGCGGCAGCGGCGGCGGCACGGGCGGCCTCCAGTTCCTCTGGTGTATCGAAGGCGTAGTAGGCGCTGCCATTGGCCACGAGGTCGAGGGCGTGCTGCAGGTACATGGCTTTGCGCTCCGACTGCCGGTAGGGGGCGTGCGGTCCACCGATGCCCTGTCCTTCGCCGGGCATGATGCCGCACCAGCGCAGCGCCTCCAGGATGTACTCCTCGGCCCCCGGCACGTAGCGCCCCTGGTCGGTGTCCTCGATGCGGAGGACGAAGGTGCCGCCGTGTTTTTTTGCAAACAAATAATTGTAGAGCGCCGTGCGAACGCCGCCGATGTGCAGCGCCCCCGTGGGGCTAGGTGCGAAGCGTACCCTGATGTTGGACATTATTGCTGGTTGATTAATTCTACATTAAAATTCCGCTATTCCGGCAGCATTTTTTCGCTATAAACCGTTGATTTACAAGCGAAAACAACTGCGCCGGAGTTCCAAGCCGTTTTTTGGACGGGGCGCAAAATTAAACCTTTGCCCGGTTACTATTTTTGTAAAAAAGGTCAAAACGCCGAACCGACTGAACATATCCAAAAGTTTGAAACACTTATGTATCTCGTAAAAACGCCTCAGTTCATCCAGAAACTCTTCCCAAACTTCATTTGGCGGATGCCGACCGAAGAAAAAGTGCTGCACCTGACCTTCGACGACGGCCCCATCCCGGAGGTGACGCCCTGGGTGCTCGACCAATTGGCGCAGTACCGTGCCAAGGCCACTTTTTTCTGCGTCGGTGACAACGTGCGCAAGCACCCCGACGTGCTGGACATGGTGCGCACGGCTGGCCATGCCCTCGGCAACCACACTTACCACCACCTCAACGGCTGGCTCACCGACAACATGAAATACTTCCTGAACGTGCGCCGCTGCGCCCAGGCGCTGCACTCCAGCTTGTTCAGGCCGCCCTACGGGCGAATGAAGCCACGGCAGGGCGAGTTCCTGCAACGGCACTACCGCATCGTGATGTGGGACGTGCTCAGCGGCGACTTCGACCCCGACATCAGCGCAGAGCAGTGCCTCGAAAACGTGCTGGAAAATGCCCGGCAAGGCTCCATCGTCGTCTTTCACGATAGCTTGAAGGCTTTTGAAAAACTGCAGTTCGTGCTGCCGAAGGTACTGTCGCATTTTGCGGAGCAAGGCTACCGTTTTGCCCACTTGGAGGAGGAGCAGGAGCAGGGGCTGCTGGCGGTGGCTTGATTTGAGTTGGCAGCTTGACAGTGAGCAGGTCTTGTCCCGATTCTTCGGGATGGCAGTCAGGATGCAGTCACTTAGTCTTTTGCCGTTCAGCACGGCACAGACTAAACATCCCGAAGAATCGGGACAAGACCTGCTCACTGTCAAGCTGCCAACTCAAAAGCTACCAGCTTCAAAATCCACCACATCATTTTCAGAAATCACCAGTGGGATACGCTCCCGGATGGCTTTCTGTTGGTTGCGGCTGAGGCGGTCGAAGGGCTTGCCGTGCAGGTTTTGGGAGGCTTCTTCCCACAGTTCGTTGTAGGCGCCTTTCAGTTCATTGTACACGGATAAATAGGTGTGGTAATTGGTGCTGCGGTCGTTTTGTAGCGAAATGACGGCCACGCTGGGCGAGTCGGCGAGGTCGGGGCGCTGTGCGGGGTTCAGGATGAACTCCTTAGCCTGCTGCCGCAATTTTTCCAAAGGAAGCGGCTCGCCCTCGATGAGCAGTTGGTTGGCGGCGTTGATTTTTACGCTGAAAACATTGCGGCTGTGGACGGGCGGCGGCTCGGTAAAGTCGAAAGGCGGCAGCTTGACGCCGATGCCCTTTTCCGTCTCGATGACAGTGGTGACTAGGAAGAAAACGAGGAGCAGGAAGGCGATGTCGGCCATGGAACTGGCGTTCACTGCGGGCATGGCCCGGTGCTGGGTGTCAAAAGATTTCATAGCTAAATATTTGTAAGTGCTAGAGGGATAGATGAACAAATGGTTAAGCTTGGCGGCTGTTGGAGTGATTTTTATCAAGCATTTTTTTGGTGTACCAAAATTTTTGATATTTGCGCCCCGTTCAACCCCGCCCAGATAGCTTGAAGGCTCGCCCTCCAATTTCAAAAGATGGATACAATGCTTGCGAAATATGCCCAATTGCTCGTCCGGTACTGCCTCAGTATCCAGGAAGGGGAACGGCTGTACGTAAGCTCGACCACGCTGGCCGAGCCGCTCGTGCGGGAGGTGTGGCGTGAGGCACTGCGGGCAGGGGCCATTGTGGAAGTGGACATGGCCTTCCGGGAAAAAGCCCGAATCATGTACGCCGAGGCCAGCGATGCGCAACTAAAATACGTTTCGCCGGTCTATACAAAGGCGATGGAGGAGTTCGATTGCTACCTTAATATAATGGCGCCCTTCAATTTGCGGGAAGACCAAGGCGTGGATGCAAAGCGGACGGCCATCCGGCGGGAGGCGACCAAGGATTTGAACAAAATCTACTTCGAGCGCACGGCCACCCGCTCCCTGAAGCGCAACCTTTGCCAATACCCGACGTTAGCAAATGCACAGGAAGCGGGCATGTCGCTGGAGGAATACGAGCAGTTCGTGTTCAGCGCATGCAGGCTCTATGAAGAAGACCCTGCCGCTGCTTGGCTCGAAGTACGACGCTCGCAGCAGCACATCGTTGATTTTTTGAACAAAAAGGAAAGCGTTCGCTACGTGGGCGATGGCATTGACATCCGTTTTTCGACCAAGGGCCGCACTTGGATCAACTCCGACGGGCAGACGAACATGCCCAGCGGGGAGGTTTACACCTCGCCCGTAGAGGACAGCGTGAACGGAACCATCCATTTCAACTACCCCATCGTGATAGCGGGCAGCATGGTGGAGGGCGTGACGCTCTGGGTGGAAAACGGCCGGGTGGAGCGCTGGGAAGCCAAGCAAGGCAAGGCACTTTTGGACGATGCGTTCCAGCATGTGGCCGGGGCAAGGCATTTTGGTGAGGCGGCAATTGGAACAAATTACAAGATTGACCGTTTTACGAAGAATATCCTGTTCGATGAAAAAATCGGCGGGACGGTACACATGGCCATCGGGCAATCGTACCTACAGACGGGCGGCAAGAACCAATCGGCCATCCACTGGGACATGATTGCGGACATGAAAAACGGTGGGATGATTTTCGCCGATGGCGAAAAAATTTACGAAGGAGGCAAGTTTCTCCTTTGAAAACAAGCAGGAAAAACTGGCAATCTATTCAAGCGGCTAAAATTTGTAATACAAAATGACGCTTGTTTGTTTGCAATTTTCATAAATTTGGCCGTGCTTTAAAAAAACCAAACCATTTAAATTATTTCTAAAACCTTTTTCCCAAAACAACACTATCAACGTGGATAACAACATTGCATTTCTAGAGCTGAAATACGGCAACATTTACGGAGGATTCCCCAACTTCTTTGCCATAGCTGAGGTAGCACTTCTGGTGTTTGAAGGCCGTACCAAAAAAATCTTCCTGGACACTTTTGTCAACAACTGCGATGTGGACTACGTGAGCGTCTATTCAAAGACCAACGAACTTGGACACACCATTGGCCGCAACAAAGTCGTCATCAACATGCGCACTGGCCGCACCCGGCCCTTCCTCGAAGAATTCCACGTGGACAAGCGGGCGCTCCAGTTCTCCTTCAAGCAGCTCCGCCCCGTGCACAGCCGCGTGAAGAAGTTCATGTTCGACTCCATGCGCAAGTACAATATTGACACCATCATCACTTTCGATGGCCGCCGTGACATCTTCCTGTGCGAACGTGCAGGCGTCCGTTTTGGCCGGGTCGAAATCGTGGACCTTCAAAAAGAGCTGAACAAAGAGACGGACTATCTCTTCTCCTTGAACAAGCTTTCCGTCATCACGGGCTTCGACATGGACGGCTCCTACCTGCGCTCCAACAACCTGGAGTACTGGCTGCACCCCATCGCCGCCAAGCAACTCCACCCGAAATCTGCCGCTTGGGACGCCGCCCGGTTGCTGATGATTCACAACGAATTTTATGATTTCCGTGCCGACTTCTTGGTGCGGGCGCAGCAGCTGCTGAACAAGATACAGACCACGAGGGTAGAGGAAGGTGGCGAAGGCGAAGATTAAACCCTGCTGAGTTCACAATCAATACCGAAAAGGCAATGGACGACCGCTCCGTTGCCTTTTTTGTTTGGTAGCAAAGGGAGGTCGCAAAGCGGTTTCAAAATTTATATTGAAAATAATCGAAAAAAACCAAACTATAAAACGTAACTTCGCACCCGATTTTGAAAATGCACTGAACAAAACACTTTGTCAAAGCATTTACAAGCGAAAATGTTAACCGTTTAATAAGCTTAGACGGGATTTGAAGGAGAAGAAAAAAAATAGCCGAGGGCTATTTTGTTGCGAGTAAACTGGCTGCCAAGAGATTGATATTCAGCGTGTTAGTCCGCCTCCATACTCGCCTTACCTGCCTACATGGAGTATGCTGGGACTGTCTGCCTTCACGTTCTGAATTTTAGGTTCCGTATTGTTTTTTGCCGGATTGGGATGTGGCTCCAAAGCTGCTGTTTTTTTTGTTGTTACTGCCATGCAGTAATGGCCAACCGACAGTGATTTTTGCAGCCAAACCAAGCCAGCGCACGGTTCGAGCCACCTTGTTAAACATCAATCTCTTTGTCGAATGGATTCCATCCTGACCTTTGCTGACCTCGGCCTGAGCGCCGACATCCTCGACGGCCTCCTGAAAAAAGGCTTTAAGTCGCCAACGCCCATCCAGGCGCAAACCATCCCGCTGCTGCTCAACGGCGAGCGTGACATCATCGGCCAAGCCCAGACCGGCACTGGTAAAACAGCCGCCTTTGGCCTCCCCATCATCGAGCGCATCACGCCCGGCTTGCGCAAAGTGCAGGCCATCGTGCTGGCGCCCACCCGTGAGCTGGCCAACCAAGTGGCCGAAGAACTCGAAAGCCTCAAGGGCAAGCGCGACATCACCATCTTGCCCGTGTACGGCGGCCAGGGCATGGTGACGCAGCTGCGCTCCCTAAAGCAGGGCGTTGACATCGTAGTGGGCACGCCCGGCCGCGTCATTGACCACATCGAGCGCAAGACCCTCAAGCTCAACGACATCAAGTTCGTGGTGCTGGACGAGGCCGACGAAATGCTCAACATGGGCTTCGTGGACGATATTGAAAAAATACTCTCGCACGTGCCTGAACAGCGCCGGATGCTCCTGTTCTCCGCTACCATGCCCGGTCAAATCCTCAGCCTTGCTCGTAAGTTTATGGGTGAGTACGACGAGGTGAAAGTGGCTTCCAAGCAGCAATCGGCCACGAACGTGGAGCAGATTTTCTACGAAATCCAAGAAAAAGACAAGCTGCGTGCCCTGCACCGCCTCATCGAGACGGAGTCGGAGTTTTACGCCCTCGTGTTCAGCCGCACCCGGCTCGGTGCCGACCGCTTGGCCAGCAAACTGAGCGACCTCGGCTACGAGGTGGAGGCACTGCACGGCGACGTGACGCAGGTTCAGCGGGAGCGCATACTCGCCAAGTTCAAGGGCGGCCATGCGACCATCCTCGTGGCCACTGACGTAGCGGCCCGTGGCATTGACATCAACAACCTCTCGCACGTCGTCAACTTCGACATGCCGGACAGCCCAGAGGCGTATGTCCACCGCATCGGCCGTACGGGCCGCGCTGGCAAAACGGGCAAGGCCATCAGCTTCATCGCACCGGGCGAGTGGCGCAAACTGCAGTTCGTGCAGCAAGTGACCAAGACGACCATCACCCGTGGCCGGTTACCTTACGGCCAAGAGGTGATTGACATGAAGCGCAATTCGATGAAGGAGCGGGTGTTCGCAGCCGTGGAAGGCGAGGTTTCCCAAGAGTTTTACAACCTTTCAGAAGAAATCCTGTCCTCTGGCAAGCCCAAGCAGCTATTGGCCTCGCTGCTCCAGCTGCACTTCGGCGGCAACCTGAACCCACATGCTTTCCCTGAAATCAGGGAGCCAGAACGTGCGGGCGGCTTCAAGCCAAACCGCCATAGCCTAGAGCGCCACGGCGCGCCACGGCCAGCCACTGCTGGTGCAGGCAAGGCCACCGGCTACCTTGGCCGTAAGGAAAGGGCTTCTTCCACTGGCCAGTTTGCCAGCAAGCCGTTTTTCAAGAAGAAAAAATTCGCTTAACCAGCTAGTCCCATTAGGGGACATTTGGTGAAAAAATAGAGGCAAGCGTGGGGCAACCCGCACTTGCCTTTTCTTTTTGGCTGAAAATCAGGGACTCAGGGGAGTTTTAGTGGTGCTTTTCAAATGCGTTAGCCAGCTTCTGGAGGTACTGCGAGGTGGTTTCCTTGAGGTAAACGCCGAGCGTGATAGCGGCCTTGTCCAGCAGGTTGATTTCAAAAAATCGATAGTCGAATTGGTGCTCCAAGCCGCTGGTCAGGCGTTCCCGGTTGCTGGCGAGCATGGCCAGCTCTGCGGCGGAGATGTTGTTGGTGCCCCCGGCGTTCACGTATTTTTTCATGCGGC
>JALOMF010000182.1 GCA_025455635.1 Saprospiraceae bacterium
TGCCCCCCGCTGCCAGCAAACAGGTTAAGAACAAATTCCGAGTGCGTTTCAATATCATTTAGCGGCGAGGTATTTCTCTGGGTATTTCAGAAATTCTTCCTTGCAGCTCGCTGCGCAAAAAGCGTAGGTTTTTCCAGCATAAGTTGTCGTATCCGTCCAGTCGGCCTGCACTTCCATGCCGCAGATATAGTCTGTTTTATTGGCAAAATGGACGTGTCCCTCGGTGGCGGGTTTTGGTTGGTTTTGGCAGCTAATAAATGCCGTTATGGCTAATGCGATGGCGATGATTTTTTTCATGTCTTAAAAATTAAAAAACGAGGTGGATATGGTTCTACCCACCTCCGAATGACACATTGTAGATTGACTGAATCTTATATTCACCCTTTGAAAAACCGCTCATCCTGCGTGAACTCCTTATCGGTGAGCGTTTTCAAAAAAGCGATAATGGCTGCTTTTTCTTCGGCTGTCATGGGGATGCCATTTTTCAGGCTGGGGTCGAGCGAAGGCGACTCGATAATGCCGTCGCTGTAATGGTCGAGTACCTCCTCCAGCGTTGCAAACTTGGCATTGTGCATATAAGGGCGGGTGATGCCTACATTGCGCAAGCTAGGTACTCGGAACTTGCCAATGTCACCGTCAAAAGCGGTAATCCTCGCCCTGCCAATGTCGGTGAAGACCGAGTCAATGCCGTTATTGCGGTAGCTTTCATCCGTGAACAAAATGCCCGAATGGCAGCTTTGGCATTTTTGCTCAAACAGGCGCTGGCCCTCCAGTTCCTGTTCGCTCAGGGCCGTTTCCCCACGCAGGTATTTGTCGTAAGGCGCATTGTTGGAAACCATCAGGTTGGTAAACTGCGACAGTGCATGGAGCATCAGCGGCGTATTGATTTCGTCGGTGCCAAATGCCGCTTTGAACAAGGCCGGGTAGTCCGCATGGTTGTTCAGCTTCGAAATCACGTTCTCGATTTCCTCGTCCATTTCCACCTCGCTCTCAATGGCGGTGAGCGGCACAAAGTCGAGGTGCGTGACGCCGCCGTCCCAGAAAAACTCTTTCATAAAGGCCAGGTTCACCAACTGTGGCGCATTGCGGGTGCCTTGCCTATCCATCACGCCCTTGCTGAAGGCATGTAGCGGCAGGTCGGCGAAGGCCAGCGATTGGTTGTGGCAGTTGTTGCAGGAAACCGTGTTGTCCACCGACAAGATGGGGTCGAAAAACAGCTTTTTGCCCAGCTTGAAGCCCGCCTCCGTCACCGGGTTATTGTCGAAAGTGTAGGTCGGTTCCGGGAAGTTCTCAGGCTTCCGAAACTCGTAGGATGGGCCTTGCTCGGTCTCGTCCTTTTTACAGCCAAACACTACCGATACAAGGGCCAAGGCGCTGATAATCAATTGTTTCTTCATCGTGAAAGGTGAAAAAGTGGCACCGAAAACCGGTGCCACAGATTATTCATTCTTCGAATGAATCCTGATATAAAAAAGTCTTTATTGGTGAACATGGTCAACCACAAAAGCGGCGTGCAGGTTCTCGGCAAACTCAGTGCCGCCAGCAGGGGTGTGTACCTGGTTGGTGGTCGTGAAATCTGCGCTGCCGTGGTGGCCGTCAATCACTTCGAGCAAGTCCATGACGATATGGGCATTTGGTTCCAGCTTCTCGCCGACATTCACCGAAGTGCCAAATTCCAGCGTGAAGGTCTTCACGTTGTTCACCATCATCGGGTTGTCGGTGATGTCCTTCCAGCCGCCGATATGGATTTGCACGGAGTTTTCTGGGTTCCATTGCGTAGCAACCACAGGCGAAGCAGGGCTGCGGCCCTCAAAAGCGAAGCCGATATAGCCAGCGTCCCAGTTCCAGAGCCAAGCACCCTCGGCGGGGTCGAGCACGCCGCCCGTTGCGCCTTCCTGCACGATGTCGGCTGGGATGCCGAGCGTGAAAGTCACCTTGTCGTACTTGCCGGATGGCACGTTGGAAAGGGTGATGACCTGTGAGTTCACGTCGCTTTCAAGGACTTGGTAGATGCCCTTTACATCGGCAGCAGCTGAGCCAGTAGTGACTGGGTCAACAAACACCTCACCATTCGGGCCTTCCAGCTTGACATTGGTAATGTAGTAGCCCAACAGCGAGACGTTGAAGTTCTGGTTGTGGCTGTTGGTGTACTTGAAGTCAGTGCTGGTAGCGTCCGCCAGTGTCAATTCCTGGTCGCCAATCTTGTTGTCGAATTCGAGGGCCAGTGTACCGAAAGTGGCTTTTTCCTCGTCTTTTTTGCAGGAACTCAGCAAGGCGATACTGCATAAAACAGTGGTTAGAACAAGAATCTTTTTCATGTTTTTTTGAAAAATTTTAATGGTTAAAAAATATGTGACAATTGCAGGGTCAGCCTGCCTTTCGCCTCCACTTCGGCATTGGAATAATGCTGCGAAAACGGTTGCGAATAAGCAGCCCCGACGAGCCATTGGTCAAATCTCAAATTAATGCCAGCGGCGGCAAACCAGCCTTTGCCACCCGTGGCGGCAGCGTAATTGCCGTTGGCTTTCACGTCACGCCCCACGCCTTCTGCGGCCACGCCGCAATAGGGTGTCAGGGATATACGACCCTTCGTCGTGAACTGGTTGAACAGCAACGCCTGCCCCGACCATTGGTGGCCGAAGCGGTAGCCGGAAGTGCTGGGGCGGTTGTGCTGGTAGCTGCCCGTGAGCGTGACGCCGCCGTTCTTGCGGCCCAGCACGAGGTTGGCCTGTGCCAAGCCCGCCCAGCTTCCATTGCCGGGGTTGAAGTTTTCAGGCAATGCCAGCTCATCGTGCAGGTTCACATTGAACTGGCCGATAGGCGCTTTTGCTCCCAGGCCAGCCTCGGCGTAGAGCCGTAAGCCGTTGCCAAACGGCTTTTGGTCGAGCAGGATGTAGCTGGCCACGAAGCGGGTGTCGCCCAGGCCATTCATTGTTGCGTTGCCGTCCGGGTGGTGGCGGACGTTCAGCCGGTAGGGCTGGTTCAGTTGCAGGTTGAAGCGGCGAAAGACCCGGAACCGGGCCATCAGCTCGAACGAATGGAAATAATCGGTAGCACCTTCTGTGTGTTCCAGTGTGGAGCGAAAGGGGGCGTACTGGTACTGGAAGCCGAGGAAGTTCTGGCGATAGGTCGCCATCAAACCCACTCCGACCCCGTTGACGCTGCATCCGCAGGCATCGCAGGCCGCCGCTTTTTCACCCAAAAGCAACAGGAACACAGCAAGCGCAGCAATTTGCTTTGCCATGTTTTTTCAGACTTGTGTTGAAAATGGAAATATTCGTAGCAGTTGACTAAAAGGAGGCGTTTGGAACGTCTGAATTATCGCAACGCATTGAATGTCAATGCTTGGCAACAACCAAAACGACCCAAAAACTGGCACAACCAATCAACAACTACATGATAGGAAGCAGAATATCAGTTGGTGGAAACGGCATGCCTAAGCGCAACGCAGTACCTGAATGCCAACTTTCAAACCTGCCTCCGGCAGACAAGCTGCCAACTCATACACGGGGTGGCTGGAAAATATCATTGGCACAGGCCTGCGCCGTGAAGCTTAGTGCTGCAAAAAGGGGCTTAGAATCCGTAGGTTTTGCAGCTATGATGTGAAGTGGAAGAATTTCGTGGAGACTGAGCACCTGTTTCTGCTCATCGGGCTGCGGAACCGGGGCTTGCGAGGGGGAATCGTCCTTGCTTTCCGCAATTTTTTTGGTGAGTTGGCATTTGCCACTGCACATTTTTTTGGGCTTGTCCCGGTTGATGCACAGCGTTTTGGCGATGAAATCTTGGTTCAACTTGAAACTTGACCATATCAAAAAGTCTTTTGCCGCTACGGCAAAGACCAGAATTACCAGGGATATGGCGGTCATTTGTTTCATCACAGCGCAAAGATAGGCAAGCTTTTACCTTTGCTAATAGACTTACGTCCGACAAAGCACTGATTTTTGTCATTTTAGTTTGACCGTTCTCAATCATGAATATAAGCCAATTTTGTTTTCCCTTTTTATTGGGCAATTATCTTAACCAAAAATCAGCATCCTCTTGATATTAATTCTAGCTTTACGGGCGATATGCTGCCTCAATTGGCATTTCTCTAAATCTAAATCTTATTTCAATGAAAAACACATTTTCTCCATCCAGTATTTGTTTACTCCTCCTCCCACTCATCGCTGTTTTCAGCCAGAATTTATCCGCCCAAAACATCAGTCTCGACGCTGACTTTTCCCCCGTTTTTATTAAACCCAAAAGTGAAACGGACAATACGGATTTCAAGCTTGGAATCGGTTACGGGGTTAACATGATGCTGAAAAAACACCTGAAGAACGATTTTGACATTTCAGGAGGCATTACCTTTGGCAGGCTTTGGTACAAAGAAACTAGTATCAGTGTCTTGTGGCCCGACGATGTCGTCAATGGCACCAGGTCGGTTTATGACCGCAAATTCAGGGTCAATGAATTTGGCCCATTGGTTATGCTACAGAAGAAATTGACCAAAAAAACGGTCACTTTCTCTCCCACGGCTGGGGTAGGCTATTCTTGGTTTTTTGGTGAAGCAAAATACGAGAAAAAGGAAGGGAGCGGAGAAAAATTAGTCGGCAGAGACGGAAGACTGGGCACTTCGTTCAATGTCCATGCAGGTTTCGGGCTGCGTTTCAAGATTTCTGAAAGACGGACGCTGGGATTTCAGCCCGTTTTCTCCTACCGCTTCGGTGAAATTGAAACAACCCGCAGTACTTCTTTCGGAACCACCAGTTTTCAACCGCACACCTTGGCTTTCGATATCATGTTTATGAGCCTTTTGTTTAAAGACAAGACTGAAACCAAGCCCAAAGAATGAAGCATTCCCTGCTGTGCCTTGCCCTGCTGCTGACCAGCCTGCTGGCAGCCCAGCCCTACCGTTTCACGCAATACACCGTGGGGGATGGGCTGCCACAGTCGCAGGTCTATGCCGTGCTGCAAGATAGCAGGGGCTACCTCTGGCTCGGCACGCAGGGTGGCGGCTTGGCCAAGTTTGATGGCCGCAGCTTCCGCAACTACTCCACAAAAGACCGCCTGCGTGGCAATTACGTGAACGCCCTTGCCGAAGACCCACAGGGTATGCTCTGGATTGGCACCGACCGGGGCCTTTGCCGCTTCAATGGCCGCAAATTTGGTTTTGACGAGCTGAAACACGGGCAGGACATCGCCGTCAATTCCCTCGCATTCCGGCAGTCGAACGACTCAACAATCCTTTTTATCGCTTCGCAAAACGGGGCTTACAGCTTTGTTACAAGCCCCCAAACTGGTTGTAAAAGCTGTAACAGCAAGCATATCTTAAATCGCCCACGTCAGCTTGAGGCAGCGGACGTGCAGCCCTTCGGCAGGCTTACCGCCACATTTTGCGACAGCAAAAACCAAGTCTGGATGGGTGGCGACGATGGCCTTTTCAAACTCGAAAACGGCCAGTGGCAAACCATCCAGCGCCGCAAAGCTGAGGTCATGGCCATCGCCGAGACCACGGACGGGCGCATCCTTGCTGGCATTTTCAACAGCGGCATCCTCATCTTGGAGGGCAAAAAACGCAGCTACCTCAACACCCAGAACGGTCTCCCCAGCAACAAGGTGCAGTGCCTCTGGCGCAACCCGCACGACGGCAAAATCTGGATTGGGCTGCAAGATGCGGGCATCTGCATCTGGGACGCCACCACGGGCCGGGTCGAGCGAATCACCGAAGACCAAGGGCTTTGCAGCCGCAATATCCGCAGCATTGTCGGGGATAAATCGGGGAAGGTGGTCTGGCTCGGCACCTCTGGCGGCGGGGTGTGCAAGTACAGCACGCAGCGCTTCGAGCATTTCGACATGGGCGATGGGCTGCGGAGCAATTTCGTGTATGCCGTTTGCGAAGCGAAAAACAACCGGGGCCGATGGTTCTCCGCTGGCGACCGTGGCATCAGCTACTGGGGGCCTGCCAGCGACTCGTCGCAGGCGACCGTTTTCCGTCACTTCGACGGCTCCAACGGCTTCTACAACGTCAAGTGCCGGGCGCTCCACCGTGATTTCAACGACCGCATCTGGGTGGGTACCGAGGGCATGGGGCTCGCCGTCCTCGACGAGCAGGCGGGCGGGGCTTTCCAGTTTTTTTACAAACGAAACGGCCTCGCCGGAAACTGGATTCGGGACATTGTGCAAGACCCCACGGGCGCTATCTGGGTGGCCACGACCGACGGCGGCGTCTCCAAAATGACCTTCGCTGGCGGCAGTTTGGCCACGCCCAAGTTCCGCAATTTCGGCCTCGCCGACGGGCTGCACGACCTCACGGTTCATGCGTTGCACGTGGACAAAAAAGGGCGTGTTTGGTTCGCTTCGCAAACGGGCGAGGTGGGTTTTATTGAAAATGAAAAACTGAGCCTGCTGGGACTTGGAGACGGCTTGCCCGGTAGCACCGCCCGTTGCCTCACCGAGGACGAGCACGGGCATCTCTGGGTCGGCACTGCGGGCGGCGGCATTGCCTTTGCGGATATTTATAAAAGCAAATCATTGAAGTTCAAGCAGTTGGGCTTGACGGATACACTGGCCTCCGCCAATGTCTATCTGCTCCATGCCGACAAAGCCGGGCTGCTCTGGGTCGGTTCTGAGCGGGGCGTTGACCGCATCCACTTGGATTCAACGGGGCGTTTTCTGAAGGTAAAATACTTCGGTTTGGCGGAAGGCTTCCTCGGCATGGAGACCTGTCAGAACGCCGTGACCACTGGCCCCGACCTGTGGTTCGGCACCATGAACGGCCTGATGCACTACCTGCCCGCCACCGATAATTCGCTGGGCGGAGCACCCCTGCCCGTGCTCACGGGCGTCCGGCTGTTTTACGAGCCGCTGGAAAGCTCGCCGATGTCTCGCTGGTCGGACATAAAAGGTGGGCTGGTGGACGGCGCCGTTTTTCCCCACCACCAAAACCACCTCGGCTTCGAGTTTTTCGCCACCGACTTCCTGAACCAAGAACGGGTCATGTACTCGTGGCAGCTTGTGGGGCAAGAGGCCGATTGGTCGCCGTTTTCAACCCGCACGGAGGTCAGTTACGCCAACCTGCCCCCCAACGACTACCGTTTCCAACTCCGGGCAAGGAACGAGGACGGCATCATCAGCCAACCAACGGTGGTGTCGTTCAGCATCAAGCCGCCTTTTTGGCAAACTTGGTGGTTCAGGCTGTCGGCGCTTGGGGGCTTTTTGTTGCTGGTTTTGGGGGTGTTTAAATGGCGGGTAAATCAAGTAAAACAAAAGGCTGCGCTGGAAAAAGAACAGCTGGAACTGCAAAACCGCTTACTCACCTTGGAGCAAAAATCGAGGCAGTTGCAGATGAACCCGCACTTCATTTTCAATGCGCTGAACGGTATCCAGGGCCTTGTGTCCAGCGGCAACATGGACTCGGCCAGGCAGCACATCCTCAAGTTCGGGCGGCTGATGCGGGCCGTGCTGGACAACAGCCGCCAGCCGCTCATCCCGCTCGACAAGGAGGTGGAGACGCTCCGCAATTACCTCGAATTGGAGCAGTTCTGCCGGGAGGGCAAGTTTGATTTCGAGCTGGACACCACGGGCATCGAAAGCCCCGACCTGCAAGTGCCACCGATGTTGCTCCAGCCCTTCGTGGAGAACGCCATCCTGCACGGCATCGGGCCACTTTCGGGCAAAAAAGGCTTGATTTCGCTCGTTTTCACCGAAAAACAAGACCTACTGGAAGTGGCCATCCGGGACAACGGCATCGGCATCGAGCAGTCGCAGGCAAGGAAGACAGGGCAGGAGGCCGAGCGTCAGCTTGTCGG
>JALOMF010000183.1 GCA_025455635.1 Saprospiraceae bacterium
CGAGCAGCTCCCGCAGGTCGCTCATGGTGGCCCGCAGCAGCAGGTCGTCGTAGGGCTGGCCGGGAAAGGTTTTTTGGAACAACAGCAATTTGTCCGGCAGGGGCTTGCCCCGGTGCAGGCAGGTGGCCAAATGGGCGTACATCCGGTGCAGTTCGGCCCGGTGGGTGAAGAACGGCGAGCGCACAAATTTTGCGAAGCGCCGCAACTCCGCCTTGTCAAGTGTCAGCAAGCTATCAAATAGAACGGGCTGCGTCATTATTCAGCATTTTTATTTCCACAAAACCAACCCACTTTGTTCAATTTCCGTGAAATAATTTGACCGCAAATATTGATGTATTTTGATTAAAATTCAAATCTTGGTCACGTTGCTTGAAAATTTCATTTCCACAAAATCCTTTTTTTGTTCTTGAAAACAGCGTGGCTTCGGCGGACTTTTGTACCATCTCAAAAAATCAAAAAATCAAACTCAAAAATGCTCGACCCATGAGATGGATTAATTTGAAAACCACGTTTCAACTCCTCGTTTTTTTGACCATGATGGCCCATGCTGCCACGGTCGGTGCGCAAGGCTGGCGGCTGACCTTCGGCATCGGTATGGGTGGTGCAGGCAACAACGGCAACAACGAGGTTGTTTGCGTCGCTCCCATGCCCGACGGTAGCAATGTCTCCGTCATCAACAATCCCGGATTTGGCAACAACACGGCCTACTATTTCGCCTACACCGACCCCGACCGCCTCACCGACAACGGCGCAAACGGCTACGGCACAGGGCACTACGACAATTTCATCGCTCGGTCAATGGTCACTCTCGCCCAAAACGAGATTGCCCTCTTGGAGGAGCGGATGCCCGAAAACGGCGGGCAGCGCACCCTCGCCCTCGTGCGGAATTTTTGGCCCGACCCCATTGCCAATGGCAACAACATCACCCAGCTTTGGGCCAAGGATATCTTCACCGCCCCCAACGGCGCCGACAGCTACGGCAACAACCTCCTGCGTGACGGCAACCAGTTCGCCGTGCTGGGCCACGTCAGCACGTTGCCCGGTGGCACCGACTTCGACGTGCTGCTCCTGCTCACCGACGACGACGGCAACCTGCTCTGGTCCCGCACGTTCCCCACGCCCGAAAACGACCGGGGCATCCGCATGGCCAAGGCCAGCGATGGCGGCTACCTGCTGCTCGTCGAGCGAAACCCCGACAACGACCCGCTGCTGACCCAGCAGTGGCTCCTAAAAACCGACGCCGCTGGCAATCTCCTCTGGGAAACCAACCTCACCGGCCCCGGCGGCAACGACCTCCTGACCGACCTCGCACAGTCGGCCACGGGCGACCTCATCGTGACGGGTGTGAACCGGGCCGCTGGCGACCACCCATTTTTGCTTAAAATAGACCAATCCGGCAATCAGCTCTGGCGAAAAGACCTATCCATGCCCGGCGTCACCTGTTTTTACAGCCATGTCGTCGAGGATTTCAACGGCGACGTGGTGATGGCCGCCACCGTCCAGCTCCCCACCAGCGACCTAGCCGACAACGTGGACGTTTTTTTGATAAAAACCGATGCCAACGGCGACCCCATCTGGGAGCGCAACCACGGCAGGGCCGACCGCTACGAGCACATCCATGACCTCGGCCTGATGGCCAACGGCGGCTACATCATGGGCGGGGCGCTCACTTTGACCTCCAGCCCTTGGTCGATTGCGCTGCTCATCCGCACCGACGTGAACGGCATCGCCCTGCCCAGCGTGATTCAGGGCAATGTCTTCGCCGACTTCGACCTCGACTGCGGCCACACGCCCGGCGAAGCACCCCTCGAAAACTGGGTCGTGCGGGCCTTTCAGGACAGCCTCCGCAACTACTACGCCGACACCGACGCCGACGGCAACTACATCATCGAGTGCGACACGGGCAGCTACATCGTGACCCTCGCCTTGGCCTCGCCGCTGTGGGCCGCCTGCGACAACGACGTGCCAGTGTCCGTCGGCTACCTCGACTCGCTGCACATCGATTTTGCCGTGCAGCCCGAAATCGAGTGCGCCTACCTCGATGTTGACCTGCAAACGGCCACCCTGCGCCCCTGCGACACCTCGACCTACCACCTCCGCTACTGCAATTTTGGAACGGAAACCGCCGCGGATGCTCTCGTGGAACTCACGCTCGACCCGCTGCTGACCTTCATCGCGTCGTCGGTGGCGCCTTCGGCAAACACGGGGAACACCTACACCTTCCCGCTCGGCGACGTGGGGGTAGGGGAGTGCGGCTCCTTCACGGTGGACGTTGTGACGGATTGCGCTGCGCAAATTGGGCAGGTAGCCTGTTCCGAAGCGCATATTTTCCCAGACGACGACTGCCTGCCCGCTGGGCAAAGTTGGGAGGGGGCGGTCATCCGTGCCACCGGGGAATGTGTGGGCGACCAAGTGATTTTCACGTTGGAAAACATCGGCTCCGACTCCACCGCTGCCCCGCTGGAGTACATCGTCATCGAGGATGCGGTGCTGCTGATGCAGGGCGAGTTCACGCTGCAACCCACCGAGACCGTGGCCGTGCCAGCCGTGGCGAACGGTGCGACCTACCACCTCATTGCGGAGCAAGAACCCGGTGCACCGGGCAGCGAGATGGAAATAGCCGCCGTGGAGGGCTGCGTGGGGTCGAGCGGCAACCAGCCAAGCTACGGTTTCGTCAACCAATTCCCGCAGGCCGACGACGCCCCCTTCCTATCGGTGCTGTGCCGGGAAATCAGGAACTCCTACGACCCCAACGACAAGCAGGCCTTCCCGACGGGCTTCGGCGAGGAGCACAACATCTTGGCGAACACCGACATCGAGTACCTGCTGCGGTTCCAGAACACGGGCAACGACACGGCCTTCCGGGTCATCCTGCTCGACACGCTGTCGGCGCACCTCGACCCAATGACGGTGCGTCCCGGTGCTTCGAGCCACCCCTACACTTTTGAGGTGGATGCCAAGGGCACGCTGCGTTTCACTTTCCAGGGCATCAACCTGCTACCTGCTTCGGTGGACTCGGCGGCCTCACAGGGCTTCGTGGGCTTCCGCATTGCGCAGCAAAAAGACAACCCAGTGGGCACGGTCATCGAAAACCGGGCGGGCATCTACTTCGACTACAACCTGCCCATCATCACCAACACGGTCTGGCACACGGTGCATGAGCCGATTTTCGAGGTGGAGATTTTGAGCCAATATGACCTGCAGCCCGTGCAAATCAGCGCCTACCCGAACCCGTTTTCCGAGCAGCTTTTCGTTGAATTACCGGAGGGCATACCTGCCAGCCAAGCCGAGCTTCGGCTGTTCAGCGTGGCTGGCCAAACGATGCGGACGCTCAAGTTTGATGGGCAACGATTGGTCGTGAAACGGGAAGACCTGCTGGCTGGAAACTATTTTTTCACCGTGACCAATGCGGGCAAAGCATTGGCCTCCGGGAAAATCATCGTGAAATAAACACGCTCTTATGCGCTCCTCGATTCAAGCCAGATGGGCGGCCATGCTGGAACCAATACTGGTTTGGCTGGTGCCCATCTGCTGCTTTTCCCTCCTTTTTTTGCTGGTGGAAGCAGTGGTATTGCCCCGTTTTCAGGCGCAAACGCCAAGCTGGCAGCCGGAAGAGGCCGCCGAGCCGTTGCCTGAGTTGATTCCGTTTGTGCAGCCGGAATGTGGGTTGGAGGTTAGTGGCCCCGACCTGGTTATTTCGTAGTTGGCAAGCATGATTCATTCAGGCAGAGAGGGCGCTTAATCGAACCCATTGTTTATCAAAGGATTCACCTTTTTTAGCGCTTCAGAATCTCTGCATACACCTTCGGCACCAGTACCCGAAGCGAGGCCGGGCGTATGCCAAACCTAGCCTCGCCTGTCAGTTGGAAGCCCTCGCCGTCCATGTGCGCCCCGATTGGTTTTGCTGGCGCAATGACCACCTCCCGCCCCGTGTAGCACTCCGCCAATGGGCTTTTGTGAAACGAGCGGTTCAGGAAGCGCCAGCTTTCGAGCACGTAGCGCCATTTTGGGGCGTCATGGATGAGCAGCACTTCCAGTTTCCCGTCCGTGAAATTGGCCTGTGGCACGATGCTGAACCCGTAGCCGTAAATCGGGGCGTTGGCCACTTCCACGAGCAGGCATTTCCGCTGAATTTTCTCCCCATCTATTTGAATATCAAGCAATTGCGATTCGTAGCGCAGCGTCTCTTCCAAGGTGTAGCGCAGGTAAGCCCAGAAGCCCCGCACTGGGCTGTCGTGCAGGCGCTTGGCCACGGTGCCATCGAAGCCGACCCCAGCGAGGTTGACGAAGGGCTGGCCGTTGAGGGTGCAAGTGTCCACGGTGATAGGCAGCCCGTCGTTCAGGGTGCGGATGGCCTTGGCCACGTCCCTGCCGAGGCCGAGGTGCCCAGCGAAGCCGTTGCCGGAGCCACAGGGCACCACGCCCAGCACGGTCTGCGTACCGATGAGCTGGCTGGCCACTTCGTTCACCGAGCCATCGCCGCCCACGGCCACCACGAGGTCGAAGCCCAGCGCCACGCCCTCCCTCGCCAGTTCCACGGCATGGCCCGCCCGCTCGGTGAGGCACAGCTCATGCTCGAACAGCCCGTGGTCGAGGTTGTCGGCCAGCAACTGCGGCAGGTTGCGGTTGCGGACGGAACCTGAGCGGGGGTTGGCGATGAAGCGGATTTTCTTTTTTTCACTCATTTTCTAAAAACAAAATGCTTGAACATCCAGTAGTTGACGGTCAAGCCCATCAGGATGGCCACGATGATTTTTGGGATAAAATATTCAATGCCAAGAATCGAAGTCTGGTTGCCAATCAATGCTGTGAGCAACAAGACCCCAGCAGTGTTCAGTCCAAGGCTAAGGCCAGAAGCAATTCCGTAGCGTACGACCTGCCCATGCCATTTGGCAGCTTTTCGATTGAATGCCCAATTGCGAAGCAGTAAAAAACTCACCACAGCCCCACAGAACGCCCCCGTTAAATTACTGGCATAGAGTGGCAGCAATGACAATTCCTTCAGCCCGATGGTCACGAGGAAATCGGTGGCCGTGGCCGTGAGGGCCGTGGCTTGGGAGCGTAGCCAGGAGTTTTTGGTGCTGGTCGTATTCACGGCGCAAAGGTAACACGGTCTGCTAGACCGTACCGCCGTAGCTCGGTCTGCCAGACCGAGATTTCTTGAAACTAGGGAAGTGTGAATGCACGGACTGGCAGTCCGTGCTACAGCCAGACGCTCACCTCCTCCAGTCCTTTTCTTCGCAAATCGGGCACGGTGGCACCCTCGGCAGGGTGGCCGACGGGCAAAAGCAGGAAGGGCCGCTCGTTGTCGGGGCGCTCAAGGATGGTTTGCAGGAAGTTCATCGGGCTGGGCGTGTGGGTGAGCGTGGCCAGCCCGGCATGGTGGATGGCCGCCAGCAGGAATCCCGTGGCGATGCCCACCGACTCGCTGACGTAGTAGCATTTTCGGCGCTCGCCGCCTTCTATTTCATACGCTTTTTTGAAAACGACGATGAGCCACGGGGCCGTTTCAAGGAAGGGTTTCTGCCAATCGGTGCCGAGCGGTTCGAGGTCACGCAGCCATTCCTTGCTCATGCGGCCACCGTAGCTTTCCCGCTCTTCGGCCTCTGCTGCCTCCCGGATGCGGCGCTTTGTGGTGGGGTCGCCCACGACGCAGAAGGTCCACGGCTGCTTGTGCGCCCCGCTGGGTGCGCTGCTGGCCGTCATCACGATGTTTTCGATGATTTCCTTCGGAACGGGGCGGTCGGAGAAGAACCGCAACGAGCGGCGGCGTTCCATGTAGGCCCTGAATTCGTCGCTTCGGCGGCGCATTTCGGCTTCTTCAAATTCGAGGGCTTGGTATGGGATGTGTGGGTATGTTGGCATGGTGGATTTTTGGGGTAAAGATAGGTTTTCAAGAATGGTGCAGAAATACTTCAAAGCATGTGATGGGCAGGCTGCAAAAATTGGGAAACTGGGAGCTTGTAGCTGTCGGAAGGGCTGTTTTGGTCATTAAAACTATCAGTATAATTCAAAAGGATTTATGGGCTAAATCAATATTTGTGTGGTTTTTGGACGGGATTTAGTTTTGTTCCGAACTATGAGTAAACCAATATGGCCGAACAAATCAACAACGCCGAAGACAAGCTTTTCAAGGAAACCTTCTCACGGTTGGAGTATGCACGTGAGCTGTTGCAGCGATGCGCCCCAACTGATTTAGTATCCTCGCTCCAGCTTGACAGCTTGGAGCTTACCAATGCCAGTTTCGTGGACAGTGAACTAGCCGAGCATTTTGCAGACTTGGTTTTTAACTGTAAAACCAAGGGCGAGCAAGCAGCACAGGTTTCCTTTATCATAGAGCACAAAAGCTACCTGCCACCCTACCCGCCGCTTCAGATTTTGAACTACCAAATCAATGGCTGGCGGCAACAGTTGAAGTCAAAGTTGAAGCCTGCGCCGATTTTGCCGGTAATTTTTTTTCATGGAAAAGAGCCTTGGGCGGATTTGCCGTGGAAGGATTACCTGTCGGGCATGGAGGCCGCATTTGAGCCTTACACGCCCGATGGGAGGTATATGTTGATAGATTTGTCCGCCCTCTCAGATGATGCCATCCGCCAGTTTCGTCACGGCTTTCTGAAAACCGTCCTATTGCTGATGAAGCATCGGTACGAGCGGGATTACTTGTTGAACAATCTGACAAACATCCTTATTTTTGTGGAGGAGGAATTGGAAGTCACGGTAAGAGTGGAAGACTTCCACATCATCTTTCGCTACCTGACTGCCTCCATTTCCATAAATTGGAAGGAGGTGAAGGAAAGGTCGCTTTCACTTTTTAAAATCAATAAGGCCATGACAATAATTGAAGAAATCAAACTGGAAAGTAAGCAAGAGGGAATCCAAGAAGGAATCCAAGAAGGCAAGCAAAAGGGAATCCAAGAAGGCTACGAGTTGAAGACAAGGGAAATGGTCAAGTTGTTTTTTGAAATTTTCCCACGCCATTCTGACAAGGAAATCGCCGAGTTGTCCAAAGTGGATATCGAGTACGTGCAGCAGATTAGGTTGGAAACGCAAAAAACTGAAAAGAATTGAATGGGGATTTGCACCAACAAAACCTAATAAGCCAAAAACCGAAAAAAAGGGGCGCAGCAAACAAGCTGCACCCCTTTTTTTCATCACTTCTTAATCTGCCCCAACAACTCCTTCACCGCAGCCTCCAACTGCTGGTCCCTTCCCTTGGCCACCTCGCCAGGGTCTTGTGGGGCAGTGATGTCCGGGTCAAGTTGCTGATTTTCAAGGTATTGTCCATCGTTGCCCACCATGCCCACTTGCGGGATGCCGAAGACCATGCCGTTTTGAAGGCCCTCCCACCAGACCGCCGTGCCAGTGCCCGCCACAGGCATGCCCACCAGTTTGCCGATGCCCAGCGCCTTGTAGGTGTACGGGAACATGTGCGCATCCGAGTAATTGGCTTCGCACATGACCACAGCGCTCGGCCTGCGCCACTTGAATTGCGGCTCCTCTCCGATATTCTGCTCACGGGGCATGAAGGTCATATAGGTCTTGCCGTTGAGGAAAGTGGCTAGGTCGTCGTGGAGCCAGCCACCTCCGTTGAAACGGGTGTCCACCACGAGGGCTTCCTTGTTGGCGTTGCGGCCAAGTGCGTCCTCGTAAACGGTGCGGTAGCTGCGGTCGTCCATGCCCCGGACGTGTACATAACCGACCCGGCCTGCACTAAGGCTGTCCACCAAGAAGCGGCAGCGGGTTCCTTGGTGGTTTCGTTGTAAAGGGAAAGCAGGGTGTTCTTGCCTTCCTTGCGGTTTAGCATTGGGTGCCAGTTGGTATTGGCTTGGATTTCCTCCCCGTCAATCTTCTCGATGATGGTGCCAGCTTTTACTTTTGAATTGGCATTCGCCAAAGGCCCTTTTTTGATTATCTCCTTGATTTTCAGGCCGTTACCCTTGTGATTTTCATCGTAAAAACAGCCAAGCACTGCTGTTTGGTCGGGGTTCGGGATGCTTTTGCCCGTGAAGGCGCCCGTGTGCGAGGCATTCAGTTCACCGAGCATTTCACTGCAGACATCGGCGAAATCGTAGTTGTTGTTCAAGTAGGGCAGGAATCGGGCGTATTCTTTTTTGTAAAAATCCCAGTCCACGCCGTGCAGGTCTTTTTTGTAAAACTTCTTGGTTACCTGCCGCCAGATATGCTCGAAAAGATAGGCACGTTCCACGTCCTCGTTGAGCACCATTTCGCCTTTCATGTTCACGCCTTCCCGCTTTCCATCTTCCACGCCTATCTTCGTGATGCTGCCATCCACGACCATGTAAATCGTCTTGCCAGCGGTGTCGAGCACCATGTTGCTGATGCCGTTGGCGCCCAGTTTTACGTGCATTTTCGTCTCCTTGGAGCGCAGTTCCGTTACCCAGAGGTCAAAGCCTTTTTCAAAAGCTGCGAGGTAGAACAGCTTTTCTCCGTCTTTTGACAAAATGGCGTCGCCCAAACGGGTGGAGTGCATCGTGAGGCGGGTCTTGCGCTTCTCGATGTCGTCCATTTCGATTTTGAGCGGCTCGATTTTTTTATCCTCTTTCTTTTCGTCCTTTTTCTTGTCGTCGTCCTTTTTCTTGCCCTTGTTTTTATCGGCGTCTTTCTCTTCTTTTTCCTTTTTCTCCTTCGCTTCTTTCTCTTTTTTCTCCTTGTCTTCGGCCTGTTTCAATTCCCATTCTTCTTTGCTGAGTTTTGAATTGTCAAAGGTCTCCTGCGTGAAGTACATGGCATAAGCATCGCCCTCACCGCCCCAACTGGCGTGGTTTTTCATGCCGTCACGGTCGCTGAACCAGAGCATGGCCTTGCCGCCCATCGCCCATTTGGGTGCCCAGTTGTTGTAGCCGCTTTTGGTCAAATTGACGACCTCGCTCTTGCCATCGGCAGCCACGAGACCCGCCTGCGAAATCCATTGGTTGTCCTGCAAGAAATTGACGAGGAACCATTTGCCGTCAGGCGACCACTCGTACCACTGGTCACCGTCGGAGTAGGAGTAGTTTTTGTTGCCGGGCAAAACGGTGCGGCTGGCCTTGCTGGCCAAATTGACGACCTTCAAGGTCGTGCGCTCCTCGAAATAGGCCACTTCCTTCCCGTCGGGCGAGTAGGCAGGCTGGAACTCTTCGGCGGGCGTTTCCACGATGGCTTTTTCCTTCAATAATGTCGCATTGAAAAACTGCTTTTCGGCCTCTCTTGCCAAACTCGTTTCATAGACATTCCAACTGCCGTTGCGCTCTCCAGCGTAGAGGATGCTGCGCCCATCGGGGCTGAAACTGATGCTGCGCTCTTGCTCTGGCGTGTTGGTGATGCGCTTGGTAGTGCCTTCTTTTATCGAAGAAACAAAGACCTCGCCCCGGAACACGTAGGCCACTTCTTTGCCATTCGGCGAAACGGCCAACTCGCTGGCCCCGCCGCCCACACTGACCGTTTTCACAGCGTTGTAGCGGCCATCGTTGATGACGTCCACGCTCAGTTTCTTCGGCTGGCCGCCATCTTTGAGGGTGTAAAGTTCGCCGTTATAGCTAAAGGCCATCGTGCCGTCGTTGGCGATGGAAAGGTAGCGGATGGGGTGCTTGTCGAGGCGGCTGACCTGCGTGGGCGTGCCACCAGCGAGCGGCATTTTCCAAACGTTGTAGCTGCCGCTTTTTTCACTCAAAAAATAGATGTCCTGCTGGTTGGGCGCCACGACCGGGTTGCGGTCTTCGCCCTCGAAGCTGGTCAGTTTCGTGAATTTCTTCGTGGCTGTTTCGTACTTCCACACATCCCTCGTCACGCTGGAAGTGTGGTGCTTTCGGAGCTCGTCCTCGTAGCCTTTTTGGTCGTGGTAAACGAGCACCGTGCCAGTGGCGTTGTAGCGGGCAGCCTCGGCGGGCGTCGTGAGCAGTTGCGTGGGCCTACCGCCTGCGGCTGGAATTTGGTACAGCTCCGGCAGCGCCCCACTAGGGAACTGCTGGTTAGTGCTGGCGTCCATTTGGCTGCTGCTGAATATAACCGATTGATTGTCAATGGAAAAATCAGTCGGCACCTCGCCGGACGAGTGGTAGGTGAGCCGGGTAGCCGTGCCGCCATTGGCCGACATGATGAACACGTCCATGTTGCCGTAGCGGTCGCTGGCGAAGGCGATTCGCTGCCCATCGTGCGACCAGACCGGGGCGAAGTCGTAGGCATCATGGGTGGTAAGCAGGGTGGCCGTGCCGCCGTCGGTGCCCACTTTGTAGAGGTCGCCTTGGTAGCTGAAAACGATGGATTTGCCATCAGGCGAGATGGTGGGATAGCGCAGCCAAAGGGCTGGGGATTGGGCAAAAGCTGTGCTAGCAAAGGCCATGACCAATGCGCAGATGAAGTTGGATTTCCAGGCGCTATCTTTGAAGAAGGCTTCGTCGGGTTCAGCGCCAGCAATTTCTGCGAATAATGCACCAAACTCAAATAATGCTCCTTGTGATAGCCAAGGCTCGTTTTTCTTCGCAAATAAGCCTTTACGCTCGTCAGCAGTGAGTCGAGTGCATCCCATTGGGCGGTTTCGTAGTACATTTTCAGGAGCAATACCTTGGCGTCGAGCATGAGCAGCGGGTCGGCGTCGCCAACCTGGGCCAGCAGCGGCATGGCCTCGGCGTAGTCCTTTTGGGTAAAATGCAGCTTCGCCAGATTGAAGCAAAAACTGCTCTCCCGGTGGCGGGCTTCCAGCAAATCCTTTCGCTCGTGGATGAAGCGTTCCACCCAATCAAACTGCCCAAGGCCTAGTCCTAGCGCCACGATGTTTTTATAGGTGAAACGGCTGAGCGTGCCTCGTTCCAGCAAGCTGCCCCGCTCCAAGCCCAGTTGGTACAGCCCGAACGCCTCCGCCACGAACTGCTGCGCCCCAGCGTTCACCTGCCGGATGCAGAAATTGATACCGAGCAGGAGTATGTCCTTCAGTTCCGCTGCGTCGAAGCGCTCGCCATGCACCTCCAGCACCAGGCGGAAGGCCCGGAATTGCCCCTCTTCGTTTTCGGACAAGGCCCGGTAGCAGTGGTAGTAGAGGCCGATTTCTGGTTTTTCGAGCGACGAGCTACCTGCTAACCAATTGATTATCAATGCTAAAAACGAGTAGTCGTAATCCACTTTCACTACAGCTTGGTGAGCCGCCATGAGGCAGGCGAGCCGCAGTTTGCCACTGATGGCGTAGAGGTCGAAGGCGTCGTGGAGGTCTTGCAGGGCACTTTCCCGGCTGCGTTTTTGGGTCTCGGAGAAACTATATTTTTCAAATTCAAGCCGATAGCTGTCATGCAGCTTTTCGAGGCCGTGCGGCATGTCGGCCAGTTTCACGGCTGTTTGCTGCGCAATATGCTGGAAGTGCTTTTCCAGGCCCCGCTCCCGGTAGCTGGCGAGTAATGAAAGCCCTGCCTGCGCTGGCTGACCGTCCCATTGCCGATAGGCCAGGAACCATTCAATTTTTTCCCGAAGGAAAGTGAAAGTGTAGCGGAGCCGCCCATCGTCGTAGGCTTGGCCAGGGAAGAGTTTTTCGTAGATTTGGCCTTTGTCGTAGCCGCCGCTTTCGACGATGTCGGCATTTAACAGCATTTGCCATAAAGCCGACACTTCGGCCCTTCGATTGAAGAAAGGCGAGGCCAAGAACTGGTGCAGCTCCCTTTTTTCTACCCCTGTGAGCGAGTGGAGCAGGGCAAAAAGTTTTGGGTCGGAAAATTTAGTTTTTGACAAAGTGGAAAATGATGAGCATCTAAGGGGTTATGCCGCCACTAATTTCAGTTCCAAATCCATTTCGGCGAGCAATTCCACGAGTTGCTTGCTAAGCTGCCTTTTTATTTGTTTATACTGCTCAATTGCAAGCTTGTCGGGGTTGTCCAAAGCCTTGTGAAAAGCCACGGCTTTGTTCATCCGCTCGATTTTTTCGAGGGTGTGGAATATTTCTATCTGACGGGCATCTGTGATTTCCATGTTCAATTTTGAGATGAAAATGAATCTTATTTTTTGACAAAACTACATTTTTGTTTTTGTTTCCCCACATTTCTCCCCACATTTTTGCAGCATCAAAATCTATCAACACATGAAAAGTCCAAAAACAGATGTTCGTTTGATGCTTGGTTTGCTCCTGATGCTGCAAAGCTACCTGGCGCAAAGCCAATACTTCCAGCAGACCTACGCCGGTGCCGACCTGACGGACGGCGAGCTTGTCTCCACTGCCGATGGCGGTTTTTTGCTGCCACACTCTGGTACTGACGGGGCGTTTTTCAAAGTCAACGCACAAGGCATTGCCGAGTGGAACATCCAATTGGCGGGCGTCTCCAACCAGAGCCAGTTGGGCGAACGGGTGGAAGCACTTCCCGACGGCAACTTCGTCATCGCTGGCCAAGGTGGCACGGCCTCCGGCAACAACCTTTTCTTGGCAAAAATCAGCTCTGCGGGCAATATCCTTTGGGAGCGCTATTTCCCCATAACGGGCGGCGTGGGCAAGATTTCATTGGCAGCCATTCCAAGCGGCGGCTTTTACCTCGGCAATTCGGGGAGCGCAGGCAGCCCGTCGGGCCGCTTGATAAAAACCGACGCCGACGGAAACCTGCTTTGGCAACAAACCGGGGCAACCAACTCCCCCTACAGCATCGTGGCCACGGCCAACGGCGACGCCATCTTCGTGGCCAGCCCCTACGCAGCAGGCTTCAACGACGTGGTGGTCCGCCGGGTGGACGGCAGCGGCACTTTGCTCTGGACGAACGCCTACGGCACATCCACGGAATACGGCAGTGCCATCGCCTTGGCAGGCAACGATGAATTTGTGGTAGCTGGGACCCAAACCACGGCCAATAACGCCAATTATTTCATCGTGAAAATTAACGGCAACGGCAACGAGCTTTGGTCGCAAAGCATTGACGCAGGCGGGGAGGAAACCCTACAATCCATTTCACCCACCAACGATGGGGGCTACTTGATTTCGGGCGCTTCCCAAACCACCGATGTGTTCCAGAACGCCGTCCGGCTGGATGGGCAGGGCAACCTGCTTTGGTCGGAGACCTACAATCGGGGCTTTTTTTACGATGCAAAAGAAACCACCAATGGCGACCTCGCCTTCTTCGGCAGCCGCTGGGATTTGAACGATTTTGAACTCGTGAAGACCAATGCCCAGGGCGGTTTCCAGCCCATTGCGCAGCCCGCCAGCATTTGGCAGCGTGGCTATCCCGGCACCGATGCAGTACAAGCCGAAGTAGTTCCAACCCCCGATGGCGGCTTTTTGGCTGCCAGTTGGGGCGAGTCCGTAGCTTTCAAAACGGACGGAAACGGCACACCGTTATGGGACTTTGAGCTGCCAGATTCTTTGACCGTTCATTTTGGTGGCGATGTTGCGGTACTACCAGATGGAAACTACCTTTTGGTTGGCAACGCTAATACAAATAATCCACCCCTTCGGCAATACACCTACGCCGTCAAAACCGACCCGAATGGCAATCAGATTTGGTTCCAGCTCTATCAATACAATGGTGCGGGCAATTACGGCCATTCCGTGGCGGTGGCTCCCGATGGCGGCTTTTTCATCGGAAACCCATACAACTTGTTGCTGAAAGCCGACGCCAATGGCAACCAACTTTGGGCATTGAACGCAGTTGGGTTCTCGGTGAAAGACCTCGTTGCGACAGCCGACGGCGGCGTGGTTTTCCTATTGAACGACGCTGTGGTGGGAGGCCCCGTCATGATACTGCGCAAGTACAGCGCCACGGGCAGTTTTGTCTGGGAGAAAAACTACAATGCCAGCGGTGGGGCCTACGTCGGAAGGAGCCTAACCCCAACGAACGATGGCGGTTTCGCCCTGACAGGCATTTTGACTGATGGCTCGTTCAATTGGAATATTTCATCGCTTTTGCTCCAAAAATTTGATGCCTCCGGCAATTTGCAGTGGACCCAAACCCCGCAATTCCCCGGCGTGAACGTGGGCATGGACCTTTGGCAGACTCAGGACGGCGGCTATGCCGTAACGGGCTGGAGCAGCCTGCCTGCTAGTCGCTACACCAAGCTCTGGCGCTTCAATCAAACAGGCAATTTGCTTTGGGAAAAAGGCTATTTCATGGGTGAAGGCCTGTCCGTACAGGAACTCACCGACGGTGGTTTCATCCTGCTGACCCGTGGCCTGCGGCTGGTGCGCACCGATGCACAAGGCGTTGTTTTTCAGAACCTTGTCACGGGCAGCGTCGTCAACGACCAGAACTTGGACTGCCAGTTCCAGCAAGGCGAGCCTGGCCTGCAATTCTGGAGCGTGAAGGCCAGCAGCGACATCGAAATAATTGGGACAACCGACGCCAATGGCCAGTTTGAAATCGCCGTGGACACAGGCAATTATAGCGTTGTCCCCAATTTGCCTAGCTTGACTTGGCAGCCCTGCTCCACAGCGGCTCCTGCCTCGTTTGCAAGCGCTCCAGCAACGGTGGACGTCGGGCAGTTCTTGCAGCGGGCCGTCAGCCAAACGACGGTGGACATCTCCGGCCCCGTTTTCCAAGACCTAGATGGCGACTGTGAATACGACCCCGGCGAGCCGCTGCTCCCTAATGTCTTGGTGGGCGTGCGTAGCGAAGACGGCTCCACCGATACCACGGCCTTCACCGACAACAACGGCTACTACCATTTCACGGTGTCAGCGGGCGAATACTATGCGGTTTTCATCCCTGCATTTAACCCCAATCCCTACTGCACGCCTTGCTGCACCGATTTCTGCAATTTCAACTACTTGGATGGCACCGCTCCGGTCAGCTACAACCTCGGCATGACCTGCAATATTCCAAGTTCGGTATCGCTCACGGGCTTTGTTTTTTACGATGAAAACGAGAACTGCCAGCCCGATTTCGGCGAGCAGGGCCTTCCCGATGGCTGGTCGGTGCAAATCGTGCAGGCCGGTACGCAGGATACCTTTCTCGTTGAGCCGCTGACCGCCGGAAGTGCTGGCAATTTCAGCGCACAAGTCGAAACGGGCAGCTACTACCTGACGGTAATCCCGCCCAACTACCTCTACATCCCCTGCCTGCCCGTGCAGCTCGTGAACATCGGGCCAGGCGGCGCTCCCACCGTTTACTTTGCATTGATGCCGCTTGCGCAATGCCCCAAACTCCGGGTGGACGTGGGGGCATCGTTCCTAAGTCCCTGTTTTCCAGCCACTTACTTCGTGCAATACTGCAACGATGGCACCGCCCCCGCCGATGACGCCTACGTGGAAATCACCTTCCCCCCTGCCATCACGGTGGACAGTTCGGAGATACCCGGCGTTCAATTGCCCGGCAACGTCTGGCAGTTCCAACTCGGCGATGTTCCGAAGGACTCCTGTGGCAATTTTGAGATAAACGCCTTCCTCAACTGCGCCGACTCGGTGGGCTGGACCTACTGCGTGGAGGCGCACATCTTCCCCGACAGCATCTGCGGCCCCGGCAATGCCACTTGGGACGGCAGCAGCGTGGAACTCAGCGCCGACTGCATTGGCGACAGCGTGGTTTTGACCATCAGCAATGCGGGCTGGGGCAGCATGAGCCAGCCGCTCAATTTCATTGTGGTGGAAGACAACGTGCTCATCCGTGATAGCACCTTCCAATTGCCTGCTGGCGGTTCTACCCAAGTCACCGTGTTCCCCAATGGGGCGACCATCATCCTCTCGGCGCAACAAGCGGCGGGGCATCCCGGCATGTCCATGCCCTTGGTTTTCGTGGAGGGCTGCGGTGCGGACAGCATCAGCCTCGGCTTCGTGACGCAGTACCCGCAGGACGATGCCGATTGCTTCCTCGCCATTGACTGCCGGGAGAGCGTGGCCGCTTGCGACCCGAATACCAAAGAAGCGCAGCCAAAAGGCGTGACGGAAGCCCATTACATCGAAAACACCACCGAACTGACTTACCAAATCACCTTCCAAAACCTCGGCACGGCTGCTGCGCAAAACGTGGTGATTTTGGATACGCTCTCTCAATACTTGGACACCAGCCGACTGCAATTGGGCGTCTCCTCGCACCACTACGAGTTCGAGCTGCTGCCGCAAAATGTGCTGAAATTCACCTTCCCCAATATCCAATTGCCACATGCCGACCTCGATTACGATGCCTCCATCGGTTTCGTGAAATACCGGATACCGCAGCGCCCCGGCAACCTGCCCGGCACCGAAATCCACACCTGGGCGGGCATCTATTTCGACTTCAACGCCCCGGTCATCACCAACACGGTGACGCACCGCATACCAGCTCCGCAATACGTTCAGAATCAGCAGGTTCTGCTTTGCGCTGGCGATGTCTGGAACGGGCAGCCCATCCTCGCCGATACGGCCATCTCGGTGGTCACGCACTACGCCTTTTTCGACAGCATCCAGAACACGGTGCTGGACGTGCTGCCTTCGGTAATGGTGGAGGTGGATACCACGGTGGCGGTCGGCTCGGTGGTTTATGGCGTGGTGGTGAACGCAGACACCAGTTTCACCCAAATGGAAATGACACCTATCCGTTGCATCGAGCGGAACGTGAACGTTCACGTCCTGACGGATGCGACACCCGGCCTCGAAAACCTGCGGCAATTTGCCATCGCCCCGAACCCCGCTTTTGGCCAATTGACCCTGAGTGGCCAGTTGACCACGGGCGCATTTTGCGAAGCGAAACTACTGGACGCCTATGGGCGCACGGTGGCGCAATGCTTTGAAAATGAATGGATTGCGGGAAGCTTCAGCCGCCGGGTGGACTTGCGGGACGTGCCACCGGGCCTTTATTTTGTCAGCTTCGCAATGGACGGGGAGCGGAAGGTGACGAAGGTGGTGGTGGAGTGACGGGTGTGATGGATTGGACACAGATTGAACTGATTGAACGGATTTTCATAGATATTTTCAGTGTGAATCTGTTTAATCCGTTCAATCTGTGTCCTTTCCTGTTATTGTTTAAAGAATCTTACTGCGTCCGTACTCGACTTGTGGCTCACCCGCAGCAGATAATTCCCCTTCGGCAAATGCGCCACATCGAAACTCACCTGTCCCTCGACAATTTCAGCGGGAGTGAATCCCCATTTTTTACCATCCATTGACATGATTTCAAACTGCGCAGCTTGCGCAATACCCGCCTCACTCAGATTCAGTGTCAGCCGCTCCGCAACCGGGTTCGGGAATGCAACCAATTGAAAATCAGCGAGTTCCTCCCCAGCGGCGCTCGGTGGCTCCACGCCGAAAAAGGCGAAACTGACCGTGTTGTTCCCGCT
>JALOMF010000184.1 GCA_025455635.1 Saprospiraceae bacterium
AACCGATACCCAGAGACCCAGTACAAGCTCGATGCAATGTACTACCTCTACCTCTCGTACAAAGACCTGGGCGAGGCCGGAAACGCACAGCGCTATTTTGACCTCATCGTCAACGAATACCCGAACTCCAACTATGCCCGGATACTGAAAGACCCAAGCTACGCCGCCAATATCAAGGCGAAGGAGGACAAGCTCACCATTTATTTTGATGAAACCTACCAGAGCTTTGAGCAGCGAAAGTTCCAAGAAGCTTACGACAGGGTAGGCAAAGTGGGCGAACTCTTCGGTGGGCAAAACCAGCTCATGCCACGCTTTGCCTTGCTGGGGGCCATGTGCATCGGCAATTTGCAGGGCAAGGAAGCCTACGTCGGGGCACTCAAGGAAGTGGTGGCCAAATACCCCAACGACCCGGAAAGCAAGCGTGCCAAAGAAATCCTGCGCCTCTTGGGCGAAAACCTAGGCACTGGCCCCGGCCAACAGCGTGATTTGCCGAAGGCGGAAGGCCAAGTGGGCGAGTACAAGGTGACCGACGACCAGTTGCACTATGTGCTCATCGTGTTCAAAGGCGAAGTCGTGCTCAACGATGCCAAGGTGGTTGTCTCTGATTACAACGAGAAATTCCACAAGCCCCAAAAGCTTCGGATGAACAATATCTACCTCGGCGATGGTGAAAACCGGAAGGGGGTCATAGCCATCAGGCGCTACAACGACAAAAAGGAGTCCATGGAATACCTTGACGTCATCCAGAAGAACAAGAAGGATTTCTTGGACGAATCGAAATTCCAGTACGAAGTCCTGCCTATTTCACAGGACAACTACAAGGAGCTGCTGAAGTCAAAGAACGTGGACGAATACCGTGCTTTTTTTGAACTGAACTACTTGAAGTAGTGCCGTCCCAACGGTTTCAATAAAAAAGGAAAGCGGCTGCGCCAAATGATTTGGCGCAGCCGCTTTCCTTTTTTATTGAAAAAAACAGGCTGGGTTACTCCACCACGATTTTGATGGAACCGCTGCGCTCGCCACTTGTGATTTTCAAGAAATACATGCCAGCCGGCAGGATGCCGACGAGGTCAATGTTCTGGCGGGTAGCCACATTTGCCACGACGTCAATGTTCTCAAGAAAAACAACCCGGCCAGCCAGGTCGCTGATGCTGATAGTGGCATCACCGCTCTGGGTAGCTTTCAAATCAAGTGAGAACTGGCCAGCGCTTGGGTTCGGTTGCGCATGGATGTAGCCGAACTGCTGGGCATCCTCTGCGCCGCTGATACCCACCGTGACCACCACTGGCACACGTTCGCTGGTGCAAACCAGTGGCAGTGCTTCCACTTGCCAGTCGTAGAAATAGTAGTAGAAACCGGCACCAAGGTCGCTGCCCGTGATGGAAATCACATCGTCCACCGTGTAGGGGTA
Source organism: Saprospiraceae bacterium (assembly GCA_025455635.1). Taxonomy (GTDB): domain Bacteria; phylum Bacteroidota; class Bacteroidia; order Chitinophagales; family Saprospiraceae; genus UBA6168. The sequence continues at coordinate 1,412 of JALOMF010000184.1, forward strand.
GGCCACGCCCTCGTTGCTGCGGTAGAGGCGGGGGCTGTTCGTGCCGAACAATGCTTGGTTGTTGGCGGTATTGGTGGTGAGGAGATAGTTGCCAGGACTTGGAATCTCGAAGTCGAGCACGGCTGTACTCAAGCCTACAGGGACGTTCACCGATTTGCTGAGGAGCACTGCGCCAGCCTCGTTTAGTAATTCAATGATGCGCACCCCAGCTTGGTCTGCGCCTACCGTCACTTCTTTCAGAATGACCGGCTGGTAGGTTTCAAAAATGGTTTGGCCGTTGAAGTTCCCGCCATTGAAGAAATTGGTTCCTTGATGCTCGGTCATGCCTGTAGCTGAAATGCCACCGCCATACGCATGGGCATCTTCTACATAAAATGTTGTGGTAGCATTGAGCACTGGCGTGACGAAGCTCGGCCCACTGCCTACGGGCACGGTGGCGTTGATATCGTCGTACCAGCTCAGGTTCACGCCCGTAGCCTCCAAGGTCGCCGGGCCCGGTTGCGGGATGTTGACGTTGCTGGTAGTGGGGGCTGGTGCAGGGTACACATCAATGTGGATGGTCTGTGATGTGAAGTCGCCGCAGGTGCCCGGAATGGTCACTGAGTAGTCACCAGTTTGTGTAACAGTGATGGATTGGGTCGTAGCGCCATTTGACCAAGTGTAGCCGGCTGCTTCCGATGAGGTGAGGACCACGGGATTTCCTTTGCAAACGGCGTCGCTGCCGTCAAGGCTCAGGCTTGGTGTTTCGTCAGGGTTCACCGTCACCTCCAAAACGTCGGACATTGCCACGCAGCCTTGGTCATCAACGACCACCACGCTGTAGTTGCCGGGGCTTGACACGTTGATGACTTGGCTTACCAGCCCATTGCTCCACAAATAATCGGCGCCAGCCGGAGCTTGTAGGTCAGAAGACTCGCCTGGGCAAAGTATGATTGTCCCAGCCTGGTTAAGTGAAAAACCGGGCAATGTGCAGGTGCCACCCTCGGTGATGGTGTTTTTTTGGTTGATGGTGGGGTTTTTCACCACGTCCACTTTGCCAGAAGGCCAATGCACCACGGCATAGTCCACTTCGGTCGCTGTGCCGATGCCAAAGTATTGCGTCAGCGAGTTCTGGATGCCGTAGCTCTCGCCAGCCCGTACTTCCCGGATTTGAATGCCCCAGCTGCCGTGTATTTCCACCCTAGCACCCACGGCCATGCGGTTGCTTTCGATGCCGTGCAGGTCGAAGGCAATGTAGTTGTTGCCGTTGGCGGTGCTGTTCATCCAAAGGCGGTCGGCGGTGTTGGACGGGTTGTTGAAGCTGGACTGGTAGGCAGCGTAAATATCCTGAAAACCATCCCCGTTGAGGTCGCCAACTGCCAATGAGCCTAGGCTTGGGCTGCCGAATGGGTTGGCGATTTGCGTGAAAGTATTGTCGCCATTGTTGTGAAACAGGTGAGTGGCCACGCCGCCAGTATTAAAATTACCGACGGTAATGATGTCCACGAAGCCGTCGTTGTCAAAATCCCGCATGATGCCTTGCAGGAAAATGCCGCTCACGGCCACGCCTGCCGCTTGCGTAATATCGGTGAAATGCCCCACGCCGTCGTTCAGCAGGAGCTGTAGCGGGTAGTCGTGGTTGGTCACGAGGCAGTCCATGTCACCGTCGTTGTCAATGTCTTGAAAGTCGGCGGTCCATGACTGCCAGCCGATTTTCAGGCCGTATTTCCCGGCTTGCTCAGTGTAGTTGTTTTGCCCGTCGTTGACGAAAAGGGCGTTGATGCGGCGGGGGTCGGTCGGGTCGTCCACGCCTTGGCGGCACTTGGCGATGTATAGGTCGAGGTCCCGGTCATTGTCGAAATCTGTCCACACGGAGCCGTAGTTGCCGGAATTGTCGGAGGCCGGGGTGGTGGTCATGTCAATCCATTCGTCGCGCAGGATGAAGGTGCCAGCCCCGTCGTTGCCCCAGATACGGGATTCGCCATCGTCGTGACAGGTGAAGACATCCAGCCAGCCGTCGTTGTTGATGTCGGCGAAATTGGAGCCTTGCACGAAGGTCTGTTCCCCATCGGTTAGGTAGGCAGTGGTGAAAGAACTGCCGCCAGCATTGGCGAGCACCTTGACGCCATCATAAGCGCCACCAGCGAGGATGTCGTTCCAGCCGTCGTTGTTCACGTCGCCGATGACCATGGCCCAGGCGTCGTTTGGTACTGCGCCGTGGGTGTAGTTGGCGAATGGCATATTGGGCGCACCTTGGTACTCGACACTGAGCATGGAGCCTTCGTTGAGCCGGATGATGTCGTCCAGCCCGTCGCCGTTCATGTCGGCCACAGCTACGGCCACACCGCTGTGGAAGCCGCCAGTGGGGTTGGTGAGCAGGGCGCTCTGGTTGGTGAAAGTGATTTGGGAATGCCCAGCAATGGCCAAGGCCATTAAGAGCATGGTGTACAGGTGCCTCATGTTGAATTGATTATTTTGTTTTGTTGAAAAGGGTTGATAAAGTTGATTGACCGCAGGACTATGTCGTAGGTCAACATTAATAAACCATTCTCAACGATTGTCAACCAAAAATTTGGCTGGAAATGTACGGCGAAAACGTTGGTATTGCGGAGCAAAAAAATGAATCTGCATTCGGGCGACAAGAATTTGGTGGCTATGCTAGTTTGGGAATGAAAAAAGCGCCCCCCGAAATGATTCGGAGGGCGCCTTTACGTTCGAAAAATGGGGATGTCCCTATTTGTTTAGTGCTGAACGGTGAAGCGCTCAGTCCTGATGCCGTTGTCTGTTTTCACAAGGATATAGTACTGGCCAGCGGCAAATTCAGATACATCAAAGCTGGCTTTGTCGTAGTCGTTGTTCAAGGTTTTTGTGCTGGTAGAAACTACACGACCGTAGCCATCAAGGATAGAGTAGGTAATGTCCTTGGTAGCTGTGAGCAAATTGGATTCAACCACCAGTTTGTCGGAGCTTGGATTTGGGCTCACGGCTACTTTTACTTTGGCTGGCAACTGTTCGTTGCTGGATGTTTCAGCTTGGTTCACGTACATGGCTCCTGCAAAAGAACCCCAGAAATCGGTAATACGGAAACGGGTGGAAACAGTAGGCTTGTTGTCCGCCCAACCGCTGAAGCCGATGTAAGGGAAATGAGTATCAGAGGTGGCAAGTATTGTGGAAACCCTTACTGTTTGGTCATAGCCGCCATCAAAACCATAGGACATCCTGTCGGTTGTGTTGCTGTTGACGTTTCGGAAGCCTGCGAAGTAGCGCTTGTTGTCGTCAGGGATTTCATAGCCTACAGTTTCAAAGTCGTCGAAACGGATGATTGGAACTTTGAACCATTGGCTGGTAGCTGCAGTGTCAGCAAAAATGATGTTTTCGGAAGGAGTAAACCCAACAATGATTAATTCACTGTCGTCAGTAATAATACTATCGTTGTTGGCATCGTTCCATTCGTAAACCCATGCCTCCAATCTGCTCTGGTTTTGGCCAAAACTTTTTGAACTTAGTGCAAAGAATTGAAGACTGTCAAGCTTATAGCCCAACCCATTTGGAAAGTCGAAGCCCACAATATATTCCCTATCGTTTGCTTCTGTGAGCGTAATTGTTTGGGTGCTCAATGGACGGTTGTTGGCAACGTCCCAGCGGCCCTTGCAGTAGATGTTCTCGGTGTAAACAAAGCTGGTGTTCACTTCATTGTCGTTGCCAACGTACTGGTCGTCAGGTGTTGCGCCCGTTGCTGTGTATTTCAATGCATACTCACCTTTGCCCTCTATGGCGATGAAGCCCGGGAAGCCAATGATGACGGTGTCACCGCTCAAAATCAGCGCTTCCGTAGCAGTTTCGTCGTAAACAACGCTGGAAGCGCCGCCACCCTCTGGTGTGAAAGTGATGGTGGCTTGGGCTGTAACGTCAGCAGCATCGGCAGAGCCACGGTTGATGACGCTCACCGCAGGGATGAACTCCTCGGTGATGCCTTCCGCTTGATCGACAGGCCACACACCGCTTGGCATATTGGAAACGCCCGTGCTGGTGATGCGGAGGTTATTGGCAATGGGAACATTGCCGATGGTGATGTTCACAGCACCACTCGCCAGTGCAGTACGGATGGCTTGGCCATCTTCGTAAGAAAGCATGACCACAGGGATAGTCACTTGGGCACCTACTGCACCAGCCAACATGCCTGGTGTTGAACCGCCTGGGGCATTGTTGAAGATGACAACACCGATGGCACCTGCGGTTTGTGCTCTGAGAGCCTTTGCACCAAACTCGCATCCGCCACGGTCAATCAAGGCAATTTTGCCCGAAACTTCGGCGGCGTTTGTCGGGTCTTCACAGGCGTTGTTGACAGGAGCAGTGGCATCTACCATGAATACACCGTCAGCTGTCCAAATATCGCTCAATAGGTCAGCACCCCAAGCATCGGGGCGACCGAAAGTCCGCTGGCCAGATATATTGGCCGGTGAGTTCACTATCACGTACTGCGCAGAGGCGGCAAATGATAGCATTAGCATACAAATTAGTGTAGAAAAAATCCTCATGATAAAACTGTTTTTGTTAGGTTGAATAAACCCCGCAATGCTCTTCGCAAAGGCGCAAGGCGGGTATTTTGATAAAGGCAAAAAATAAACTTGTAGCTAGGATTCTTTGGTGCGCTGTTGAATTTCAAAGTCGTAAAGGTAGCAAATCCGTCTTTCTAAAATAACCGAAATTGGCTAACTCATGTTCAAAATTGCCGTTCTCATTGCAAAATCAGTCGGAAATCTGGCAGTTTCACCATGATTGGCAATATTCGTAGTTTTCTTTGAATTATCATTCGCTGGTATTTCTGCAACGTTAATCCTCATTTTCTGATTTCACCGCCTTCACCGCCGCCTCCACCCCCTTCGTCGCCTTCGCCAAATCGGTTATCTGCTGCTCCAGCTCGTCGCCCTTCTTTCGCCTTCGCCGATGCACCCAACAGAATCAACTCCTTCTCAATTCACCTTCGAAGTCAATGGTTTGCAAAGAAGGCATGCGAAACGAGAAAAAAGTGCTGCCACCGAAATTGGTAATGGCCAAGTCGCCTTGGGCAATGATGTCCATACCGATGATGAGGTCGCAGTTGTCGGAAATGTCCTGAAACTCCAGCACTTCCAAGTAAACAAAAGCAGGAAATTCAGGGATGTAGAGATGAGCCATGTAAACTGGCACTTCCACAAGGTGAGAGGCAGTGGCCATGTGGGTAATATTGATAATTTCCAAGCCTAATATCCCGGCACACCGCTTAGAGATGCAACTGCACATAGCTCCCGTGTCCCAAAGGGCATTTACCCATTGGACACCCTCGCCCGGGATTTGCGCTATATCCGTAATTTCTATCGCTGCGCTTACACCGATTGGGGTATGAATGGCCGATACAATCCCCTCCATTTGGCTGGAATAAGCAAAATAAGCGGCATTTTCCATTACCCAAAAGTTACGATGTCATGGTTGCGAATGACCAACGGGCGCTCCTCCGCAGCCGAGATGCAAAATTTGATGATGAAACTTCCAGGCTTCAGCGTCTTGATGGTGGTTCGGTAAGCATCACCTATTGTTTGATAATCGCTGATGACCTTTTGTCCTGCAATCACCAAGTACCTCCCCCGATAGCGTTTGGCCAAGGCTTCCTGGTTGGCTAGGTACCAATGGAATTCCTTTTGCAAAGGGTGGATAATTTTGCCAGCAATTTGATTTTCTGCTCTTGTCATGGTAAAATCAAAAATAGTTGATGTGCAAAAATAGTCAAAATGCTGAATTGGCTACCCCTCACTCCTTCACCGCCTTCACCGCCGCCTCCACCTCCTTCGTCGCCTTTGCCAAATCGGCTACCTGCTGCTCCCGCTCCACGGCTTTTTTGCCTTTGGGAGCAGTTTCCTTGGCTTTAGTAGGCCCCGACTGCCCACTGCCCACTGTCGAACTGCCCACTGCCAAATTCATCCACTCGCCCATCGGCTTTGCGTTGGCCACGGGGTTCTTCCCAAACTTCAATTCATCCCCAGCAGCCTCCACATACACCGTGTCGCCCGCTGCGAAAGTGCCCCCTAGCACATGCTTCGACAGCTCGTCAATCAGCAGCTCTTGCAGCGCCCGCTTCATGGGCCGGGCACCGAACTGAGGGTCGTAGCCAGCATCGCAGAGCACGTCGAGCGCCCCCTCGGTCAGCGCCAAACCGTAGCTCTGGCGCTGGAGCAGTTTCTCCGTTTTGCGAAGCAGCAAAAACAAGACCTGACGGATTTCGACCTTGCTGAGTGGCGTGAAAACGATGACCTCGTCTATGCGGTTGAGGAACTCTGGGCGCAGGTTTTCTTTCAGCGTGTCCATCACCTC
>JALOMF010000643.1 GCA_025455635.1 Saprospiraceae bacterium
TCGTAAAACGGCTCAGCCTCAAGGTCGGCCTGCTCGTCGGCGAGGCGCAGGATGCGGATATTGCGCACGTGGTCGCCCATTTGAGAAGCGTTGATGACGATAAACATGTTCTCGGCCACGGTCACGTCAAACTGGATGCGGCCTGGTGCGCTGCTCGTGGTCGTGGTGCCGCCGCCAACGGTCAGGCTGCCCGTGCCATCATACAGCAGTACGTAGGTTTCGCCGGGCGGCAAATTGGCACCCTCGCTCGAAATCACGTACCGCACCTTGTTCGGCACCCCGTTGGCCTGCTGCGGGATTTGCGTCGGGTAGCCGTTTTCATCAAATTGAATCAGCGCCAAATTCCCGTTGTCCCAACAAAAACAGTCGTCGTTGAAGGCAATCGGCTCCGAGCGGACGTGCTTCATGAGGTTCTTCATGGGCCGCTCCGGCACCCAGTCGGCGAAGCCGCTCAGGTTCGTGCCGATGGCGAGGTCGCACTGTTCGGGTTGCCAGTCGGGGCAGGTGTTGCTGTCAATGGTAACAACGAACCGGAAATGGTCGCTGCACCCGGCATTGCTCGTTGCATCATAGAAATACACGCCCCTGAGATTGTGGAATTCGTTGCCGTTGGTGATTGGCAGGTCTTGACCTTGCACATCTTTCAATGTGAAATTTTCAGGATGGTCATTGATGCGGATGATGCCGCCCGTCCCGTCGCAATCCGCCTGTTTCACCAATGTAAAACTACTGAGGCAAGGGTAGCTGCCGTTTTCATTCCTTATTATGATTGGATAAATGGCCGTGTGCTCCTGCCCCGCTTGGTCGGTGACGGTGAGGCGAATATTGAGGTTGCCGAGGTCGTTGTAAGTATGCGTTTGAGAAGCGCCCATTGCCGAAGGCGAGCCATCGCCGAAGTTCCATTCATAGGTGAGCGGGCCGCCTTCCGGGTCGTAGCTGGCCGAGCCATTGAGGGAGGCGGTGAAGGGCGCTTGGCCGTCGTTGACGGGGATGGTGATGATGGCCACGGGCGGCAGGTCAATCGTCACCGAGCCATCGGGGGCGGCGCAGGCATAGCTGCTGGCGAGGCGGATTTCGTCCACGGAGCCGTTGGTGGGGTCGCTGCCGAGGTAGGTGACGGCGCTGCGGAAAACGAGCGGGGCAAAGCTGCTTTGGGATAAAACGGGCGTTGGGCTGCCGTTGCCAAGCTCCGTGGGGTTGATGTAGAGGTCAATGCCCGTGCCGTTGGGGTTGAAGGTGAATTTCACGACGAAAAATGCGGCAGTGCCAACGCTCACAGGCACAGTGGTCGGGAAGTATGCGTCACCGATGCGGAGCGTCCAACGGCGCTGCCCGCCCACGTCGCTTTGTCCCTCGAAGTAGCCGAATTCGACCTTTTCGCCCGTGCAGTTGTCGCACCAAGGCAGGTCGCTGCCGTGCAGCCCAGCGAAGACTGTCTGGCTGTTGTTCTGGTCTTTGCGGAGCAAACAGCTCATCCACAGCTCGCCGCCGTTGGCCGCCGTGCCGATGGCCTCATCGAACTCGCCCACGTACTCGTCGAATGGCCCGCCGTCCTGTGTGTTCAGCCTGCGGCCAGCGGTGAGATAGACCCGCCCGCCCGTTGCGAAGCGGCCCAATGCCTGCAAATTGCCGAAGGCAAGGCTGCCTGCGCCCGTGCTGGTCTGATAGCCGGGCGGGCGGTGGCCAAGATTGGGAAGAAGAGGAGGTAAAAAAATCGCATGCCTGAAAATTTTAATTTGCCTTGGTTCCAATTGATAGAACAAGGTCGCTGATATGCAGACAATCGGATACATCGCCAAATTGTTGCCGAAAAACATCCAAATCTTACCAAAAAACGAAATGCTCGGACTTTGCGGCCACAAAGCCTCCAATATTGTACCATCAAATGGCAGTTATGGTAGCTCGAACAACGCCGCTTTTGAGTGGAAGGGTCTTTTTATATTTCCTCAAAAGACTGTTTTATTTTTTTTTGAACAGAATAAAAAAAAGTATGGCACGACTTTGTAGTATTTTATTTTATCCTTCCAGCTTAATTGCAATTCCCTCCCTAGCATTATTCTGCCAATGTTTTGGCCCAACAGCGTTTGGGCAAATATTTAATTGGTCAGAAACGGAAATCTGCTCTTTATGAGTGTATTTCAGAAACAAACAGCCGAAACACACAGATAAACAAAAACAATTTATGAAATCTTTAATCACTATTCTATCCCTCCTGTTGGGGTTTACAGCCATGGCCCAAAACTGTGGCCAGGTTACCAATTTCACAAAAAACATCGTCAACAACGGCAACGGTACTTCCACCTACAATTTTTCTGTAACCATTCAGGCAACATCTGGTGGCAGCAAAAGCGTACTGCTCACGATTGCGTGCCCGGGTACTACTTTCATCTCCAACCAATGCGAGGCGTCAAACTCCACTACAAGAACGGTCAATTATGGGCCTTTTACGGTCAATTCTTGCACTGGTGATGTCGAACTGACTTGGAGTGGACACTCCAATGCAGTATGTGGGGGCACGACCTGCAACCCGCTGCAGGCGTTTTCGTCACTGCCGGTCGAACTTTCGTCCTTCAGGGCCATCAAAGAGGCCACACAAGCGGTTTTGGTCTGGGAGACTGCCTCCGAATTGAACAATGACAAATTCATCATTGAGCGCAGCAGCGGCAATGATGCAAAATTCCAAAGCTTGGGGGAAGTAGCGGGCAAGGGAACGACCCACGAAGCCCAGCAGTACCATTTCGTGGACGAAACCCCGGTGGAAGGCGTCAACTATTATCGCCTCCGGCAAATTGATTTGGACGGCAATTTTGAATACAGCGACATCACGACGCTAGACTTCAGAAACCAAGACGATATCGCCATTTTCCCAACCATAGTCAGCGAGGTTTTGAAGGTCAAGCTGCCAAAAGCATATTCGACCGAGAAAACGATGGTTTCCATTTACAATCTACAAGGTGCGGTGCTCTTCGAGCAATACCAAATTGGCAGTGATGCTTATGAAGTATTACTGCCCGAATTGCAGGCCGGCCAGTACATAGTGCTGGCGACCTGTGGGCCACTCACCAAACGGACGATGATTCAAAAGTTTTGATGGGAGTTAAAGTCGGGGGCAGCACGGATATGCTGCGTTGACCACAAAGCGTCCTTGGTAGCTAATGCCGCCAAGGACGCTTTGTGTTTTGTCAGTAATATCGGAATCAAAAGCTGGTTGAAAAAACTTCCCCAAAGGAATCCTTGGGTAAGCCATCTCGCCAACCGATGCCATGCAAGGACAGCTTCTCGATGGAAGGCGATATTTACGAATGCGAAGGGCGCCGCCAAGCGGCAGCGCACTCACGTCACGTTTGATTGTTTCATTGGCAAATGGGTAAGCATCGCAATCCAAGTTAATTTCCCGATGGGAGGTG
>JALOMF010000185.1 GCA_025455635.1 Saprospiraceae bacterium
CTGCTTTAATCACCGCTACACCCAAAACAGGTGCGAGGCTGAAGACCATGTTAAAAGTAAACGGCAAGCCAGCGGGCATCAGCAAATGGCTGAAAAATGACAAGTTCTTTTTTAAAAGGGGCAAGTTTGATTTGGAGGCCAGCGTGGATGCTTCTTTGCGAGACTTGCAGGAGTTGGTGATTGGAAGCGAGGCTAAATTGGTGCTGAAACATTTTTCGGTTGTATATAAACCCTCCAATACGAGCTTCCCGTTTGCGCAGTTGGTACTTTCCAAAAAACAAGGGGACGCCAATTTTTCCATCGTCAGCAGTACCCTCGAAAACGGGAACGAGTATAAGATTGACGGTGGCCTGACTAACATGAAAACACTGCTTTTTGCCTTGGAGGGGCGCTCTACCAGTGAGGCTAATTTTGTCGCCGAAAAACTAAGCTGGACGGATTTTGTCAACCTGTTCGGGGAGAACGGCTATTTGAACAACGACCAGCCCAAGGATGAGCAACAGAAAAAGCGTTCGATGAAAAAAACGATTCGGGGCATCCAGTACCAGTTCCAGCCCCGCATCACGGTAGTGGTTGATACACTGGAATATTTCGATTTGATAGCGCTTCGCAATTTCAAAACAGGCGTACATTTCGCAAACGAGCAAACCTTGGTGCTGGAAAAAACCAGTTTTAAATACGAGGAAGGGCAGGTGAACCTGAACGCCACGTTCAATATCAGTGAGGAGGATGTCACCCCATTTAATTTTGAATTGCATGCCAAGAATTTAAACCTCGCCAAGCTGCTCCCCCCATTCGATTATTTCAAGGTTAAATTGCTCGCCAATATGGCCGAATTGCCGGATAATATGAGCTTGGACATAAAGCACAAGGGCATATTGGACGACCAAAAAGGCTTGATACCCAGCACTTCCACGGGTGAGGTCGTTTTTCAGATTGACAAGGGAAAAACCCTTTATGGCAAGGTGTTTTATGAGCCTGCCGAGCATAGCCAAAGAATGAACCCCAGCGATTTAAAGCTGGGAAATTCTGTGAAAACCAAAATATTGCTGAACGGTGACCCAGCGCTTTTCAATCAATTTTTCAAAACGGACAGGTTCTTTTTCAGCAAAGGCCAATTTGCCGCAGCATTTCAATATGAAGGCAATGTCCGGGATTTTGAGGAATTACTAACGAATGGCGATGCAAGTTTTAATTTGCTGAACAGCGAAGTTTATTTCAAACAGGCGGATGTTAGCTTTCCCATCACGGAAATAAACCTTACGCTCCATGAAGACAATGCCGACTTCTATGGTTTCATGCGCAAAGATTCCATCAACCAAAAAATCGAGTTGACAGGGAGTATTCAAAACCTCAGCGAATTGGTGGTGGGGAACACCGGAAAGGACGTGAAAACAGCGGTCAATATCACATCCACCAAGATTAGAGGTGCGCAGTTGCTCAGGCTTTTATCCCCAGATATTGATAGGCCGGACAAAAAAACGCTTGCCTTGAAAAAAACAATCAAAGGCATACTAAGTGCTTTTAACCCTGATGTGCGCATGCATTTGGACACGTTTATTTATTCCAAAAAAATGACGCTATACGATGTGCAAACAGGCATCACCTTGAGGGATTCGGCGACCATGGTTTTTGACACAACAGGCTTTCGGTTCCATGACGGCAGCGTCAGTTTTAAGGGCTTTTTCGATTTGGGACAAGCACAGTCCACGCCTTTTGCGGGCCAATTCCAAACGGATAAATTGGACATTGCGCTATTGCTGGAAAGCCTCGATTACCTCGATATTCCTTCATTTAAAGATATTGAAAAACTATCCGGCCAGGCCACCTTGAACCTTGATATTGCTGGGGCAATCACAGAAAAAGGCAAAGGGCTTATTGCCGAAGAAACCAGCGGCCAGCTTGATTTTGAATTGAACGATATTGCCATTAAAGGCTTTGCGCCCCTTGATGAACTGGCTGCCAAAATCCACATGAAAAAACGTTTTGAGCACCTCCGTTTTGCGCCCATTCACAACACACTGCGCATCAACGGAGCAGACATAGAAATACCGCTCATGGAGATTCAATCCACCGCCATCAATATGTTCGTGGAGGGTACTTATAGTTATGGCAAGAACACCAATATTTGGGTCACCGTGCCACTCGATAATTTAAAGAAAAACAAAGGCTTGGTCATCCCGCCCAAAAGGGGTTATACCGTGATTAAACGCAGGATTTATATTGAAGTCACCACCGATGAAAACGATAAAAATGATTTCAAAATCCATTTAAGGAAAAAGAAGTTTTATAAACAAAGGGGCATCCCCGAACAGTACCGGGCTGATTTGAAAATGTACCGCAAAATGAGGAAAGCGCTAAAGCGGGGGAATTAAAACGTCGCTATTTTTACTGCCTTACCACCTCCAGCACCCAAGCTGTTTTTCCAGCCGTTTTTTCCCGAAGTTTCTCCGGCACTACCACCTCGATGCCCTTGCCCACAGTCGCCCACCGTAGCGTTTCATCGCTGCCCAGCAGCGTCACGGCCTTGATGTTTTTCGTTGAAAAACGGGAGAGCCAAACCCTCGAAGGCAGTTCCGCTTCGTCGGCGTCGGGCAGGTAAATCAGGTACTGGCGGCTGCCGTCCTTCTTCTGCGTTGCGCAGACTTTGCCCTCCTTGTAGGGAGCCAATGGGCGGGTGCCATAAATCGCCTCCCCGTTCACGTCCATCCATTTGCCAATATCGGCGAGGCGCTGGTAGGCCGTGCTGTCAATCGTACCATCGGGGCCGGGGCCTACGTTGAGCAGGAAATTGCCGCCCTTCGCCACGATGTCCACCAGCGTGTGGATGAGCTGGCGGCTGCTTTTGTACTCGGCATTGGCGCTGTACGACCAGCCGCCGGCCATCGTCATGCAGGTCTCCCAAGGGTAGGGGAGCACCGAGTTGGGCACCTGCTGCTCCGGGGTGCGGTAGTTTTCGTAAGGGCCATGCACCGAGCGGTCCACCACGAGCAGGCCGGGCTGGTGGCTGCGGGCCATCTTCGCAATGCGCCCCATGTCAATGGCTTGGCCCCATTTGGGCAGGTTGTAGCCCCACGAGCGCACCTCGTCGTTGATGGTGCTGTCGGGGCGCACCCAGCCGCCATCTAGCCAGAGGATGTCCATCGGGCCGTAGTTGGACATGAGTTCCTCGATTTGGTTGTAGGTGAATTCCTCGTATTTCTTCCAGCGCTGGGGGTATTTGCGGGCGTCGTAATTGTTGCAGCGGTCGGGGGTGGCCCACTCGTGCGCCCAGTAGTCGTCGCAGTGCCAGTCGGGCTTGCTGAAATAGGCGCCCGCCTTGAAGCCCCGTTGCCGGAAGGCGTCGAAAACATGTTTCGCCACGTCGGCCTTGGGGTTGGTGCGGAAGGGGCAGTCCGGCCCCGTGATTTTATAGTCCGTGTATTTTGAGTCAAACATGCAGAAGCCGTCGTGGTGCTTGGTGGTGAACACGACGTATTTCATGCCCGCCGCCCAGGCCGCCGCCGCCCATTTCTCTGGGTCAAACTGCGTGGGGTTGAAGGTCTTCGGCAGCTGCTCGTAGCGCTGCACGTAGTCCACGTAGTCGGCGCCGCCCCGGTCTATCCAGTCCTCGTTGCAGATGCTCCAGCTCTCCACCACGCCCCATTGGCTGTAGGTGCCCCAGTGCATCATGAAACCGAACTTGAGGTCTTGCCAGTCTTCCAGTTTCTGCCGGACGAGCGGGTCGGGGTCGGGGGTGTAGGGATGCGTTTGCGCAAGCAAGGCAATGTTTGCGAAGCAAAATAGGGCAATGGCGATGAATAGTCGTTGCATGGTGCGGTTAGTTTTCGGCAAAGCTAATTTTAGGATTTGTTTTCTCGCTCATTTCAAACAGTTTCTAATTTTGCCACCCATGAAAAACGCACCGATTGGCATTTTTGACAGCGGCTATGGCGGCCTCACCGTCCTTCGGGAAATCGTGAAACTGCTGCCCGAATACGACTACCTCTACCTCGGCGACAACGCCCGTGCGCCTTACGGGCCTCGGGATTTCGACACGATTTACCAGTACACGCTCGAATCGGTGCGCTACCTATTCGGGCAGGGCTGCCAGCTCGTGGTGCTGGCCTGCAACACGGCCTCGGCCAAGGCGCTCCGCAATATCCAGCAGTTGGCGCTGCCGCAAATGGCCCCGGAGCGGCGGGTGCTGGGCGTCATCCGGCCCACGGCGGAGGTCATCGGGCATTTCACGAAGACCAACCAAGTGGGCGTGCTGGGCACCACGGGCACGGTGCGCTCCGAGTCCTACCTGCTTGAAATCGGCAAGTTCTTCCCCGCCGTGGCGGTGTACCAGCAGGCCTGCCCGATGTGGGTGCCGCTGGTCGAGAACGGCGAGCTGGCAGGCCCCGGCACCGAGTTTTTTGTGAAAAAATACCTCGATTCCCTGCTGGCCGCCGCTCCCGGCCTCGACACGGTGCTGCTGGCCTGCACCCACTACCCACTGCTGGAGCCGCTCATCCAGCGGTTTTTGCCGAAGGGAATCACGGTCGTTTCGCAGGGCGAAATCGTGGCGAAGAGCCTGACCGGCTACCTCCAGCGCCACCCGGACATGGCCAGCCGCTGCGCAAAAAACGGCCAGCGCCACTTCCACACGACCGGTTCGGCAGCGGATTTCGAGGGCCATGCTTCCGCATTTTTTGGGGAGGCAGTGGCCGCCGTGCAGGTGGACTTGCGGTCTTGAATCAGCGCAGTTTTAGCTTAATTTTTGGGCTTCGACAGCCGCCAAGCCAGTTCGCCTTCCTCGTTTTTGCCTTGCAATTCAAAGCCGCATTTCTGCAAGACCCGTTGCGAAGCGAAGCCATCGGCCAGCGTGTAGGCGATTACGGCCTTCACGCCAGGATGCTGGAAGGCCCAATCGCAAAGCCCCATGGTCGCCTCGGTGGCGATGCCCCGGTTGTAGTAGCGTTCGTCCACGAAATAGCCAGTTTGCACTTCGCCCAGCTCGTTGGGCAAGCCCGAAAGGCCCGTGCCGCCTGCGATGCGGTTCTCGAAAACAATGAGCCAGTGCGTGTACCACTCGTATTGGTCGTGGTGCTCCGCAACTTTGGGGATGGAATAATGCGCCATTGCTTCGGGCACCATTGCCCAAAAATCAGGCACAACCTGTATCGGCTCTGCCACAAGGCCCAGGCTTTGCGCCAGCAAGGGCACGCCTTCAAGGTAAAGATGGAGCTGTGGCAATGAAAGCGGGAGCAGCGTCAGGCGCTGCGTCTGGATGGATGTCATTTTGGAAAAGTTTTGCGTTGAAAAACGGAGTGAAATTGGTGCTTTTGACCCGGTTTCAAGCTCAAGCAATTCCAAGCAGGGTACGATGTAAAATGATGATATTCAGCGGCAAAAATTTATGCTGCGAATATAATGACAGACTTTGTTTTTGCTTGCCTATTTTGCCCCGCAAAAAAACATAGATTATGAAAATTGCCATTTACGCTGCCGCTTGCCTCTTGCTTTCCTTCGCTTCGCAAAAAGGCTGTGGCGACAAAGCTGCCGCAAAGCCCGGCCAGTGGGTACCGCTTTTCAACGGCAAATACCTCGACGGCTGGGACCTCAAAATCGCTGGCTTCGACCTCAACGACAATTACCAGAACACCTTCCGGGTGGAGGATGGTCTGATAAAAGTGGACTACTCTGGCTACACGGACTTCAAGCAGCGCTACGGCCATTTGTTTTACAAGAAAACGTTTTCGCACTACCGCCTGCGGGTCGAGTACCGCTTCGTGGGCGAGCAGGCGCCCAACGGCGAGGGCTGGGCGCTCCGCAACAGTGGGGTCATGCTCCACGGCCAGTCCGCAGCCAGCATGATGAAGGACCAGGACTTCCCCATCAGCATCGAGGCGCAGTTCCTCGGCGGCAATGGCAAGGACGAGCGCCACACCTCCAACCTCTGCACCCCCGGCACCCACGTGACGATGAACGGCAAGTTGGAGGAAGCCCACTGCATTGACTCCCGCTCGAAGACCTACCACGGCGAGCAGTGGGTGACGGCGGAGTTCCTCGTGCTCGGCGACTCGCTCATCCAGCACATCCTCGACGGCGAGGTGGTGATGGAGTACACCAAACCCGTCATCGGCGGCGGGGTGGTGAACGGCTTCGACCCTGCGGTGAAAAAGGACGGGCAGCCATTGCGCAGCGGCACGATTTCCTTGCAGAGCGAGAGCCACCCGATTCATTTCAGGAAGGTGGAAATCATGGAGCTTCCTTCAAAATGATTCAGGTTGAGGGTGCTTGCCCAGTGGGGCCGCCGCAGCGCTGCTAGACATTTGTAGAATTTTACGCAGAAGCCTTCTCAAGGTGCGGCGCACCGTAGTATTTCGGTGCGCTGCACCTTGAGATTCGGGGTTATCCCATGCGCTACAAATATTTTGCGGCGCTGCCGCCATAGTCCGAATTGTAGGATAAATGATTGCTGACAAATGAAGAAATTGATTTGGATTTGCCTCGTGGCATGG
This sequence comes from Saprospiraceae bacterium, assembly GCA_025455635.1. GTDB lineage: Bacteria > Bacteroidota > Bacteroidia > Chitinophagales > Saprospiraceae > UBA6168. The sequence continues at coordinate 6,489 of JALOMF010000185.1, forward strand.
GGTTTTGCTGGGTGCAACTCCGCCAAGCGGCTCGAAACCTATGCCCAGCATTACCGCACTCACCAAGATTTCAAGAGCTTGGAGAAAGTGGTGGAAACCATGAAAATGGGAACCGACACGGCTGCCGTGCGGCGGTTATTGGGCGACCCCATCGACATGGGCTTCGATTTTCGCTACCTCGTAGATTCGGTTGGGCCAAATGGCTGCGTGATTGGTGCGGTGTTCCACATCGGTGAGCGGGGGCTGGTTGACCAGAAATGGGTCGGTGAAATTTGTGAGTGAGTGCCTGGCGCTAGTAGGGTGGTGGTGGTGCCTCAGAATGGTGTTTTCTTGAGTGCGAACTGTGCGGGGCGTGACGCCATTTTGAGGCGGTGGCTCAGCGCTGGGCTGGCATTTCAACATTTAAGGAACTCACCAATTTGGCTTTTCTTCGATTTGAAATAGTTTCCTCAATTTTTTTTCAAGCTCATTTTCCATGACTTCTAATCCTTGCTGATTTCTAAGGTAAGTCAATGTGCGATGATGTCTTAAATCAAACGGAACATCATCAATTGATTGAGTTATAGGAATAAGTTGCTTTCCAAGCGTGTGTGCAATCCCTGCCTCATAAAAGACATTTGGGTTTTTGCCTGTAAAATCTGCAATTACGACTTTCGAAACATAAATCAATTCAAAAATATCCTGAATGATGGTGGTATTTTCCCAAATGTCATCAGCTCTTTTGCACTCAATTCCAAGCTTTTCACAGACTTTTTGAATAGATTGATATGTCGATCTCAATTCAGCATTAAAAGGCATCATTACTGAAACCAATCTTTCATTCTGAAGCTTTTGAGGGATTTGAAAGACTTCAGGGCAAAATGTAATTACCTGTCTTGGGGTTGTCTTGTGTGCAGTGGAAATGAATTCACCTTCTGGCACAAGCATCCCATGTTCTGATAGGTACTTTTCGATTTTTCCTATGCTGTCTGGCGAAGCTTCAATCAAGGAGTTTAAAACTTCTAAAACATTGCCCTCATAATCATCATCTCCAAAATCAAGACTTCTCAATAATCTATGATGGTCGTTTATTGTATCAGGAAAGCCTACAAAATATCCTAATTCTATCCAGTTAGTTTTTTTAAAACGACTTGTAATGATATTTTTTAATTCTATCAACTTTAATCCCTTTTTGATTTTTGATTCGGATTCCATTGCTTTCTCAGCATTTTGAAGTGCTGCCACTGCTGCCATTGCAGAATTTGC
>JALOMF010000186.1 GCA_025455635.1 Saprospiraceae bacterium
AACTTTCAATACTTTTTCCGCCTGCTTGTTGAGCGGCAGGTTGCCGATGTGGATAGTGGAATTGGCAGAAGGGCGCCGTGGCACAGTCTCCTCGATGATTTGCTGAAGTTCGACCGGGTCAACATCCAGCGAATCCAGTGTTTTGAAGGCCAGCGTATCCGCCTCCCTTATCAGCCCGAGCAGCAGGTGCTCGGTGCCAATGAAATCTTGCCCCAAACGCAATGCCTCATCACGGCTGGAGGAGATTATCTTTTTTACCTTGTTTGAAAATTTCTTGTCGTTCATATTCTATTGAATCGGTGAAATTTTGACTGTTTGCTGGGGAAACGAAGCAATGTTAAGATGATTTGAAGAAGTTTCAAAACGGCAATTGAAATTCTTCCTGAAATGGTCAGCAAGTACTCCAAATATGTCATCATCCAGCTTGGACAAGTCGCAGGACTTTACAGGTTTACTTTTTGCTAAAAAACAGTGCCAGCATTTTCCTTTTGGCGTTTTTCCAGCCTTTTTAGTGATGAAAAAAAAGTTGATGCCAAACTATATTTCAACGTTGAAAGTAAGGAGAGATAAAAGTGGTTTCCAGCTTTTGCCTAGCAGGATTTTTAAAACTCGCTTCATCCTTCGCAAAGTTCGGCAAATAAACGTTTCACGCCAACCTTAGTTTGAAGGATATGATTCTACGAACACATGCCCCAAGTTGTCTATGCGTTTGTTTAGGGGATAGGTGTTGGCGCAATAGGTTGACAATCAGTTCATTAAAAACCGACAGCGATTGCATTGTGCCCCGTATTTTTGATTTTCTAGCCTAAAAAATATTCCATTTCGATGCACCTGACGTGTCCTGATGAAAATATGCAGTAGAAAATGGTAACTTAGCGCCCTGATTCGGAAGCCCTGCCAAATAAGGCGAGCTTCTCAAGCTCAACATTCAGTATGAAATATTCGATAGATAAACAAGAGCGTTTCGCAGTGCTCCACCTCCACGACGAAAACCTCAACTCCGTGGTGGCTCCCAACCTCAAGTCTGAGTTGGTCATCATTTCCAATGAAGGAGTGCCGAACCTCATCCTCGACCTTTCAGAAGTGAAGTACGTGGACTCCTCCGGCCTGAGCGCCATCCTGACCGCCAATCGCCTTTGGAAGGGCCTCGGCTGCTTCGTGCTCACGGGCATCCAGCACGACACCGTGCGCAAGCTCATCGAAATCTCTCGGTTGGACTCCGTGCTGACCATTCTGCCTACGCTGGCGGAGTCGAAAGACTTTGTCATCCTTGAAGACATCGAACGGTCATTGAGCGCCGAGCGCCTATGAAGTTTGCCCTGACGATTTTGGGGGTCAATGCGGCCACGCCCGCCTTTGGGCGCTTTCCAACTTCGCAGGTGCTTCAAGTCCACAACCAGTTCTTCCTGCTCGATTGTGGCGAGGGCGCTCAGATGCGCATGAGCGATTTCGACATTCCCCGCCACAAAATCCAACAAATTTTCATCAGCCACTTGCACGGCGACCATGTTTTCGGCTTGCCGGGCCTGCTGTTCTCCTTCGACCTGAACGGGCGGCAACTCCCGCTCGACATCTACTCGCCCGCCGGGCTGCGTGATATGGTGCTGGCGCAACTTCGGCCCGGCACATCGCTGTCCTTCCCGCTCCGTTTCCACGAGGTGGATACCATTCATCCCAGTCTCGTTTTTGAAAACGAAATCGTGAGGGTCGAAGCCGTGCCGCTGAAGCACGGCATTCCCACGGTCGGCTACATCTTCCGGGAGAAGCCCCGACCGCTGAACATCCGTTCGGAGAAAATCGAGGAGTACCGACTAACCATCCCACAGATAAAGGCGGCCAAAGCAGGGGAGCCTGTTTTGTTGGAAAATGGGGAACTGCTTGAAAATCAGGAGCTTACCCTGCCGCCAACGCCGCTCCGTTCCTACGCATTCCTGACGGATACCCTGGCCGACGACTCGGTGATACCATTTATAAAAGGTGTGAACCTGCTATATTTCGACACGACTTTCTGTGAAGACCACGCCGAAAACGCTGCCTTCACCATGCACAGCACCGCCCGCCAAGCCGCCGAAATTGCCAAAAAGGCCGGGGTAGGGCAGTTGATTTGCGGGCATTATTCGTCGAGGTACAGGGAGTTGGATGTGTTTTTGGAGGAAGCGGGGGAGGTTTTTGAGAAAGTGGTACTGGGGGAAGAAGGAGAATCCTATCAGATAGTATAGCAGAAAGGAAGTGATGTGCGGTAATGGAGTTTCAACTTAACTATTTGATTTTCAGGAATCTAAGTTTAGAGAAACGATAACTACCTTCACTTTTTGTAAATTTAATTACAAAAACTACAGGATAATTCAAAAACTGTTTTAACTTTGCACAACTTGGAAAAAGAAAGCCCTACCGAAAGCGATAGGGCTATCCAATTAAGATAGCTTACAGTTTGCTCAAACATCCTAGCTCAGTATGGCGTACAGTGTGCTGGCGATGAGAGAAAAAAATAAAGTAAGCCAAAGCTTCTTCCACGGCAATGCCATAGTGAAGCACTTCAAGAAAGCGTTCATAAAATAAAAATTTAAAATAAATAAATCAAGCTTTTCCGTCGTGTATGGCGGAAGGCCTTTTTGTGTTTTAAAAGTATACAATTCGCAAAGATAGGTTTTTTTGATTTTTTCTGCAATTTATTTTATAGCTATCACCATCGAAATATTAAGCGATAAAGCGTTCAGCTTGCTCAAAAAATTGGAGCAGCTTAAATTGCGGCTCCCAAAGAAGAATGAAAGCGCAAAATCTGTTATTTCAAATATTGGAAATGATATTGACAAGGGGCCATTGAAAAATCTTGAAGCAGACATTTTCAAACCGCTTCGCAAAGACCTTACTTTGCAGGAACTGCTAACAGAGCAGCAATTTAAAGGCTTCGACAGGGTTAAATTGGATAAACTCGCCAAAGAAATCAATATCCAAGAACCAATTGAAGAAATCTTGGCCATGCTTAGGCCATGAATCAAAACCTCCACGTAAGTCCTTGAATAATCCTTTCCACGTCGAATTAAAGTGATGGGTTCATTTCTGACGATTCTCCTAATTCATCAAAGGGGCGGCGCCCCGTAAAATTTGTAGCTAGCATTCTACCCGTGGGTTTCAAGGGGCAGCGCCCCGTAATATCGGAGTGTAAATATGCCGGGGCGCTGCCCCTTGGAATTGAAGGTATGCCTAGTGCTACAAATATTGCGGGGCGCTGCCCCTTTCTAGGCCAAAATTAGCATCAGTTTTGCCCTGCAACCAAATGCGAATTAGTCAGGACTAACCACTCATAAACAAGAAAACGGCCCACCCTCCCCGGATGCGCCGTTTCCAGCCCTCCTACCTCCATACCTCAACTCAACTTTCCCATATCCCGAATCAATATCGTGTTCCGGTTGAAGTAAATCAAGTTGTCCTTGCGGAGTTCATTGAGCACGGAGGTCACTGTCTGGCGGGAAGTGCCCGTCAGGTTGGCGATGTCCTGCTGGGTAAGGCAGTGCTTGAAGAGCATCTCGTAGCCCACTTTGCGGCCCCGCTGGTTGGCGCTTTCCTTGAGGAAGTCAATGATGCGGGAGCGGGCATCCTTGAAGATAAGCCCCTCCAGTTTCGATTCGGCCACAAGCAGGCGGCTGCCGATGAGGTGCAGCACGTTGAGGCAAAGCTGGTGGTTGCTGCGCATCAGCAGCTTGAAGTTGGCGATGGAAATGGTGGTGAACGATACGTCTTCGTTCATCGTAAAGGCCGACTCGTGGCGGTGTTTTTCACCAACCAGCCCCAATTCGCCGAACATGGCCAATGGGTGTAGGATGGTCTTGATGACCTCCCGGCCGTCGCTCGAAAGGGTACAGGTCTTCACCGTGCCTTTCAGCAGGAAAAATACCCGGTCAGAATCATCGCCCGACTCGTACAATTGAACGTGTTTGCCTTTCGTGTGGTGCTCTGCCATTGTTTCGAGCTTCGTAAAAGTATCTTCGGACAAACCCTCGAAGAGCGGAAAATGGCGCAGTACATCAACTGTGGTTGCAGGTTTCATAAGCCAGATTTGTTTTTGGATGAAGGATGAACCCTTAACAGACTTTTACACTGCAAAAATGCGTGGTGGTAGGAGAAAAATAATGGACAATCTTTGCCAATTGTACGAGGTAGATTTAGCTTGTATTTATTTTAAAGTGCTGATTTACAGTATTTTGAGCTTACTGGAAGGTATTTATTTTAAACAAAGCGATGCTCGCAATTCCCTTCCAGCCTACCAGATGTAGATTTTCTTTTTGCCGTAATCAATGGAAACCACCTTGCCTTCAAAGAAAGGAACGCCCAGCAAGCCATCCAGCGGTGCGTCAAAATCCTTTCGCAAACGGCCCAAATCCGTGAAAACATAGCGCATGCCGGGCAGTGCTTCACCCCTCACCTGGGTTTCGGCCACGTTGGCGGCCATCGCAAATTGCGTGGTATTGTCAATGCCAGTGAGCATTTCTTGGCTGGCCCCGGTAAGCTGTTTTGGGTCTATTTTTTCATAAAACCGCTTGTCCATCAGGTTGACCTCCGCCCCGCTGTCGAGTCCGAAAAAAGCACGTTTCCCACCAATCTTCGCCACGATGACCGGCACATGGCCGCAGAGCGTGAAGGGAATGGCAAGCCGTGGCTTTTGGCTTTGGCGGGTAAGCGCCGAGCCGGATTTGTAGGCTTGTATCTTCTTGTTCGGAAAGTCAAAAAGCAGTTCGTAATTGCGCAGTACATCGTAGCCTATCAGCCCCATGATGTCCATGCCGCAGGCGGTTTCTAGGTGTTGAACGTTCAGCACATGGCCCTGTGCTTTCTGCTTATGGATATTGCCCAACTGGAAATCGTTGACCTCCACCTCGCCGATGGCCAGCGTACCGTTGATGGAGGCGCCCTGGTGGGTCTTTTTTTTGCTTTCGTCCTTGGAATTGAGCACGATGCCCGGTGCCCCAGTGTCAAGGATGAAATTCCCTACAGTCCCGTTCACACTTGCCCTCACGACAAACATGCCACCCGCCATTTCGAATGGAATTTCGGAAAATTCCACAGTGCTGACCGCAACCGCAGTGCTGTTGGGCAGGGACGTGTGCAAGTACGCAATATTGCTTTGCGCTACTAAGATTTGAGTTGTGAAAAGCAGCAAGCACAAGATTTGCTTCATAGCCAGCGACTTTTTGTGCGGGCTGCCACTGCTCAGGCTGGGATTTCTCAGTCAGGGCTTGTGCGACCCACGGGTTGAATCAATTTGCAAATACTACTGTCGGAAATCATAACTGTTGTTTGAAGATTTCGGAGGGTAAATATACTGACCTGTTCACACAAAGTCAATATAGAGTTTACATTAAATTAACATTAGCGGTCAAAATGGTGTTTTTCTCCATAAATCAAGCTTGGTCGGGCCAATGCCGGCTCATTTTTACGTGATTCCTCAAAAAAACTAAACTTTGCAGCTGTTCGTAAAATTTAAGTCTTGCTTTTGCGTCTTTCAATCCCGAAACCGCATAGCGGACTTTCAACCATATTTAAGCGAATAATATTCACAATGAATTTCAAAATACAGAGCTTTTACACCTTAATAGTTTGCAGTTTTTTTTGGTCAAAAATGGCCGCCCAAGTACCGATGGAAGTCGTGCGAACCAAGGCCGTTGACCGCTACTCTCCCGTCACCAATATCCACATCGAAGGCGACAACAAATGGGTGGGCAACCGCAAGGGCCTCTTTCAAGTCCATTCGCCGGAGCAGTCCACTGATGCCAAAATTGCGCCCACCGAATGGTCGCTGCTGCAAACCCCTTCCGGCAACAAGGACCTCCGCTTCCCATTGGAGGAGTTGCTGACGCAAATGGGCGAAGACGGTCAAAGCATCCGCTCGAAGGAAGACCGCATCACCGCCGCCATTTTCGAAGAAAAAGGCAGCCAGCTTTGGGTCGGCACCCGCAAATCCGGCTTGTTCCAGTTCCGCACGCAGCCCAAGCTGCAACTGGTGAAACGCCACTCGCCCGGCGGCTCCGACGAAATCAACACCCTCTTCCTTGACACTGAAGGCCGGCTCTGGATTGGCACCGCCGAGGGTTGCGCCTTTGGCAAGGACGGCAAATGGCGGCAGGAGGAAAAACTCTTCAGCATCCGGGCATTCGCCCAAAGCGGCACCAGCATCTGGGTCATGGGCGACGACCTGCTCTGGAAAGTGGATGCCCGTGAAAAATGGACCAATGTGGACATTGACGAAAAACTCACCGAGGGCGAAGTGGTGGACATCGCCGTGGACAACAACGGGCTGCTCTGGGTCGCTTCGCAAATCATCGCCCGCTTCGACCCTGCCACGGAAGAGGCCACGGTCTTTGGCCCTGCCGCCGAGTTCACCAGCCAAGATGTGTCGTGCATGGCCATTGACGCCGAAAACGCCGTCTGGATAGGCACCAACGACAAAGGGCTTTACCTCATCCAAAAAGCCGACGCCATGGCCGTCACTTGCCTGCTCGACAAGCCGCTGAGTTGCGGAGCTAACAGCAAGGATGCCTCGCTGAAAGTGACCGTGAGCGGCGGCACCGAACCTTATACCTACACATGGAGCGGCGGCCTCACTGGCACCAACCCGCAAAACCTCGGCCCCGGCGAGTACTCCCTCACCGTCACCGACAGCAAGGGCAAGGCCAAGGCCATCAAATTCCCCATCCTGAACCCAAATTTCACGGCAACGGCCACCCAAGAAAAGCAAGTAAGCGAAGCACCCGGTAGCACCGATGGCGTGGCCTCGGTCAAAGTGGATGGCGGCATCACGCCACACCTTTATAAGTGGGACAATGGTGAAACGACCGCCAAAGCCACCAAGCTCGGCGAAGGCCCGCACACCGTCACCGTCACCGACCGGGCGGGCTGCACGGCCACGGCCACCGTGGACATCCGGCAGTCGGTCAGCAAGCTGAACGTTGCCATTTCACAAACAAAAGCCATTGGTTGCAAAGGCGTGAAGGATGCCGCCATCAAAGCCGACGTGACGGGCGGCAAAACGCCCTACCAATACCAATGGAACAACCCCAGCCTGATGGCAGGCGCCAACCTAACGGGCCTCGCCCCCGGCAATTACGCAGTCACCATCACCGACGCCACAGGGCAGTCGGCTTCGGCGGCGTTTGAGGTGAAGGAGGCGGAAGCCATCACGCCCAGCATCAAAGTAGAAGCTGCGGCCAGCACGGGCAAATCGGACGGCAAAGCCACCGCATCGGCCATGGGCGGCACGGGCGGTTTTACTTTTAAATGGAGCACGGGCGAGACGACCGCCACTGCTACCAAGCTCGGCCCCGGCAGCCACACCGTCACAGTGACCGACGCATCGGGCTGCACGGCCACTGCCAATGTCACCATCACCGAGAACGTCCTGCCACTGACGGTCAGCATTGAGCAAAAGGGCGCCATCAAGTGCGCCGGGGAAAAAACAGCTGGCCTCCGCACGTCCACCAAGGGCGGCAAAGAACCTTTTCAGTACAAGTGGAGCGTGACCGAGCCTACGACCGAGGAGGCCATCAGCATATCGGCGGGTACCTACACCGTTACTGTCACCGATGCCAAAGGGCAAACGGCCACTGCGAGCATTCAGGTACCTGAGCCAAAGCCCATCAGCCTCACGGCAAAAGTGGACGCCCCCGCCAGCAC
>JALOMF010000187.1 GCA_025455635.1 Saprospiraceae bacterium
TTTTTTACAAGAAAAACAACTGCACCTCGATGCATTTTACTTGGTAGAAAAACTGCGGGACGCCTGCGAAATTGTGCAGCGCTCAAGGCTGATGAAAACGGTACTGCCTGCTGACCCCATGCTTGATTTTTTGCTTGAAAAATTATCAACGGACGCAACAATTTTGGATGCTCAACCAGTGGTAGCTACCTACTTATTTTTGTATAAATTGCTGATAAGCAGCGGTTTAGGCGATTTCAAGAAGTGCTTGGAAACAGTTCAAGAAAACGAGCGGTTGTTGAACCGGGAAGCTGCGCAGGGGCTTTACAATACGCTCCAAAATTATTGCATCGAACAAATTAACCGGGGCGACACGGTTTTCCTCCGGGAGATTTTCAAAATTTACCAGCTTCAGTTGCACAGCAAACTACTGCTGGAAGAAGGGGTTTTGCCAGAATGGCACTACAAAAACATCGTGACTACGGCGCTGCGACTGGAGGAGCGGCAATGGGCGAGGGATTTTATTGAAGCCTACCGCAAGCACCTGGCCCCGGCAGCTGCTGACAATGCTTACCGGTTTAATTTGGCGGCCTACTTCTACCACATCGGCGAGGCGTCGAAAGTACTGCCGCTGCTGGTGCAGGTGGAGTACACCGACCTTCGCTACAACCTTGACGCCAAGGCACTGCTGCTACGCACTTATTTTGATTTGTCGGAGGAAGAGGCGCTACTGGCACACGTCGAGGCATTCACGCAGTTTGTGAAACGGAACAAATCGTTGACTGAATTTCAGAAAAAAGGCTATTTCAACCTGATTAAATTGACGCAGCGAGCCTTCAAATTGAACTTGCAAAAGGATTTTTTGAAGCCTGAAAAATGGCAGGAGCAGTTCGGCAAACTAGCCGCAGATTTGAAAAGCGCAGAACCCGTTTTCAACCGGAGTTGGCTGGTGTTGAAACTCGAAATGCTGAAGGAGTAGGGGAGTGCTCAGTTCCAAAGCACTGCTGCACCCGGCGAAAACCCAAGGGTTTGGTGAAAGCTGCCTGACATGTCGGCTTGGATGCCTTTGCCGAAGGAAAAACCCATGCCGAAGTACATCATGGCGGGTTCTGTGGCAAAACCGACCCGTAGGTGCAGTGGTTCTTTTGGCTGGTAATCTACCCCAGTTTTCCAGCGGAAAGGAAAGTCGAGGTCTTTTTCGATTTCGGAAGCTATCAATAGTTTCTCGGAGGCCTCCCAGACCAAGCCAAGCCGCAAAATTGTGGGCAGCACCTCGCTGTCCGTCACCTCGACTTGTGCCGGGTTTTGGATGTGGGCGCCGATGGTCACGGTTTTCGAGAGTTTGGCTTGGGCGCCCGCTTCGAAGCTGATGATTCCACGGTTGCCGTACTCTGGGATTCGGGTCTGGAAATAGTTGAACTGCGCCGACACCGCTACGACCGACCACAATTTTCGAGCATAAGCCAAGCCTAGTTTTTGTTGTTTAAAGTCCTCATAACCAAAGCTTTGTGCTTGAAAACCAAAGGTGCCTGAACGGGTGGGCAATGCCACTCCGATGGCCGCAGATTGAAGATCTGAGAGCATGAAACGCCGCTCGGCAGCAGCTACCACGGCCAATTTGTTAAGCCCGACCAAGCCTGATTGGTTGCTGAAAATGGCTGAGGCATGTTGCAGGCCCACTGTGGCATGACCCAAACCTGCGCCAGTGGGGTTCACCACCGGTATTTGGCCAAAGGCCGCCTGACCAAGAAAAAGGAAAAAGAACAGGTAGCTTAATTTCATGCGTCAAAGTTAACTTTGCCCGAAATCAAACCAAAATAAAATCGTGAAACCATATTTAATCGGCATAACCGGCGGGAGCGGCAGCGGGAAAACCAGCTTTATCAAAGCACTTCGGGCGACTTTTTCGGAGGGCGAGGTCTGCATTCTTTCGCAGGACGACTATTACTTCCCAAGGGAACAGCAAGAAACCGACGAGGCTGGCGTGAGGAATTTTGACTTGCCACGCAGCATTGACAAGAAATCCTTCAAAAATGACATTGAAAAACTTTTGACCGGGGAGACGCTGGAACGGTTGGAATACACTTTCAACAATGAGAATGCGATGCCCAAAACTTTGGTTTTCAAACCGGCGCCAATTATCATCGTGGAAGGCATTTTCGTTTTTCACTTCAAGAAAATACGAAAATTGCTCGACCTGAAAGTGTTCCTGCACGCAAAAGAAAACCTGAAAGTGATACGCCGGATAAAACGGGACCAAGTTGAACGGAACTACCCGATTGAGGACGTACTTTACCGCTACGAAAAGCACGTCATGCCTACGTTTGAGCGGTACATCGAGCCTTACATGGACATTGCCGACATCGTCGTCAACAACAACGAGGACTTTTCGGTGGGCCTCGAAGTCGTCAAGGGGTTCATCAGAAATAAATTGGCTGAGAAGCTTCCAAGCGTTGGGTAACTAGCGTTTGGGGTCGCTATCCGCTATCAACAGGGCTGCTATTTTTTCCATCAATTCTTCTGGGCTGAAAGGCTTGCCTACGTGGTCGTTCATGCCAAAAAGCACGGCTTTTTCCTTTTCCGTCAAGAAGGCTGAAGACGTCAATGCGATGATGGGGACATTGGATTTGTTGGGCGATTCCATGTTCCTAATTTCAGCTGTTGTTCGGTACCCGTCCATTTCTGGCATCTGAATATCCATCAGCACCAAGTCAAAATCCTGCTCATTCATGTGGTCAAGCGCCTCCACACCGTTGTCGGCGGTGACGACGGCAATGCCGTGCTTCCGAAGCATTTTTGCTACCACGAGTTGATTGATTTTGTTGTCTTCCACCAATAAAATATGGCTTCCTTTTAGGTGGGAATGGTCGGTTAGGTTGAGCTGGGTGATTTGGTTTGCAGTAGTCAATGCAATTTTGAATGGCATCAGCACCGTGAACTTGGTAGCTTCCCCAAAAATGTTTTCAACCGTGAACCGCCCATGTTGAAGCTCGATGAGGCGTTTTGTTATCGCCAGCGAAAGCTGGCTGCTGTCCAATTTTTCAAAATTGGCGCCCTCCTCGTTCAATGTCTGAAAGCTGCCGGACATGAGCAAATGTTCCACCCCGCCATCCGTACTTTCCACCACTATCCGCACGATGGCCTCCCGTTGGTTTTGCTCAATCAATGAAACATTGGCCATGACAAGCCCTTCTGAGGTAGCCTCAAGGCAGTAGTTTAGGAGGTTCGTTAGGATTTGATAAACCCTCGCCTCGTCGCCAACGATATTTTTCGGGATTTGGCTGTCAAAACTGCTGTGGAGCAGCAGCCCCTTGGAATCAGCCCGCTGGCTGAAGTTGTGGAAGACATTAGTGACAACTTTTTCAAAATCAAAGGCACGGTATTGTAGTTCCAGCTTCCCAGCTTCGATTTTTGAAAAATCAAGGACATCGTTGATGAATACGACCAGTTCGTTTGCCGAAAACTGAAGTGTGCGCAGCTGTTCAATCTGCTCAGGCCGTGGGTTGTTTTCCAACAACAAATGGGTTAGGCCAGTGATGACGTTCAGCGGCGTCCGCATTTCGTGGCTCATCGTAGCCAAAAATCGGTCACGGGCAAATGAGGACCTTTCAATATTTTCACGCTCTGCAATTTCCTCCACCAGTTTTTTGTTGAGCAGTTCGAGGCTGACCGCATTCATCTCCATTTCTTCCAGCAGGTTGGCCATTTCAGCCTTTTTCTTTGCCATCTCTTTGTTTTTCTCTTCGAGAATATGGGCGTCCTTGCGTTTATTCAACAACGATACATAGGCAAATGCGGAAAGAAGGCCCGAAAGCCCAATCAGGACGAATAGCAAGGCCCGCTCGTAGCGGTTTCTGGTGTTCAGGCCACGAAGCTCTGCGATTTTTTCTTTATTGGCGTCAATTTCAGTGGCAAGTGGGCTGGCAGTCAGGTTTTTCCTATGGTAAATTTCACCCAATACCGACTGGGTTTTGGCAATCTGGGCACTGTCTTTAATTACTTTCCATGAAGAAAGCGCTTCGTTGAGCAAAGCCGATGAAGCGTCGAAGTTACCAGTTTTGAAATACACCAGCCCGATATTGGTTTTTGACTTGGCTATGCCAAAATTATCGTTGTGTTTAGTCCTGATATTCAATGCTGTATCAAAATATTTCAGCGCAGAATCTACATTGTTTTTGTGGAAATAAACATGGCCGAGATTGTCCAATGATTCGGATAGGACTTCATGGTTGTTGAGCTTTTTGGCAGACCTAAGTGTTTTGAACCCCAATGATTGGGCGAGGTCAATGTCTTCCTTGAGCAGCAGCAAAGTGAGTTTGTTCATGGCGCTCACTTTTGATGCACCTTCTAAGGAGTTTAAGGATGCATAAACACTGTCAATTCTTGGATTTTGACCAACAGATTGTAGGCCTACCAACAGTAAGCCGTAAAATAGAAGTTGTTTTCTCATTAGTGTGTTGGATAAGCAATACTAAAAGTGTATCCAACACACAAATACAATGCCGTATGGAAAAAAGTAAAATCGCAAGCAATTTTAACAATACCTTGACTGGGGTTTGAGCCAATAAACCAGTCAAAATCAAGTAGTTACAGCATTAAACAGCGGTTTGCAGCCAATTTATCAGCTGCAATCAAAATAGAATTTTTTGAATAATATCTTCAAGGCACATGCCCCATTGACGGCCAATCTACTTTACTTTATATAAAACATATCCTCTGTAGGCCGCAGTACCCGCTTCATCCAAAGTGGCCTACGCAGCCCGTCCGGCCCCGGTGCGGGCCTCGCCATCGCCAGCCAGCGGCGATAGACCTCCATGCTTTTGTTGGTATCCACGAAGATGTCCCCATACTCGTCGCCCGGCTTGATGTTCTCAATCCTGACCTTCTGGTGCCAGCAATGCATCCCGCTGATGGGGTCGGGATGGACGGGGAAAGTGATGTTCTGGTGCACACCGCCATCGCTCCAATAGATGCGGGCGGAGTCCTTGTCGTCGCTCTTGAACGGGTGGATGCCTTTTAGCTGCTTCATCTTGTAGCCGCCGTTGCCGTCGTTATCAATCTGGACTGTGGCAGTGGCCCAGCGGTTGCCAGCGGGGTCGGCGGGGCGGCGCCAGCGGCCAAGGTGGTGCGAGCAGGCAACCACGCCGGGCTTCATGCCCTCCGTCACCCAGACCTTGTCCACGAAATAGCCGATTTCGGTATTGATGCGCAGCAAATCGCCCGTTTTCACATTGAACTTGGCGGCGTCTTGCGGGTGCATCCAAAGCGGGTTGCGGTTGGCGATTTCATAAAGCCACTTGGCATTTCCGCTGCGGGAGTGGATGAGCGTCGGCAGGCGGAACGTCGGTACGAGCGGGTAATCGCCCTTGCTCCTGTCCATCTCCTGCTCGTGGATATGGCTTTTGATGTACTGCGGAATGGCGTACTCTGGCCATTTCCAATCCACCATCGTCTGGCTGAAGAACTCGTTCTTGCCGCTCGGCGTCGGGAAGCCCTCCACGGGTTTTCCCTCGTGAACGATGCCGACGGTCTTGCCTTTTTTCAAAACCCGACCATCGTCGGCCACCTCTGTGCCGTCGAGTTCTTTGGCCGTGAGTGGCCTTTTGTTTACTTCGTAAACAGATTCCTCCACCACGTAAGCGCCGTATTTGCGCATATAATCGAGGGCGGTCAGGCCCTCCTTGGCGGCGGTTTCCTTCAGCCCTTTTGTTTCTTCGAAAATATACTGGTAGTACTCATCCACGGTGATGCACTCGCCGGGGCGGTAGGGGCTTTCAAAATGCTTGCGGATGCCAAGCGAGCCGTCGGGGTCTATTCGCCACGAAAGTTGAATCCAAAACTCATCCTCTTCCCAAACTTCGCCAGGGTTGACCTCGTAGGTGAACTGGAAGTTCTTGCCGTCCCGTCGTGCTTTTTCCCGAAGGACGGGTTGCCGAAAGGCAATCCAAATACCGCTGTGCGTCTCGTATGAGTTGAGGTCGTGGCGCTCGCTGGCTAGGCCCATCGGCAGCACATAATCGGCGAAATAGGCCGTCTCGCTCCAGACCGGGGTCAGGGCGGCGTGCAGGCCGAAGCATTTTTCGTCCTTGAAGGCGTCCATCCACATGAAACCATCGGGGTAAGTCCACACTGGGTTGAACACCCGGCTGAAATAGGTGTCCATGAAGCCCCGCCCGTCTTTCAGGAAGTGCGGAAGCAGAAAGCTCATTTCAAAATAAGCCAAGGGGTATTCCTTCGGGAAATGCAGCTCGTTCCAGAACTTCTGCGCCGGGGGATTGTCGAAGAAATGGGGGTGGAACTTGTTCCAAGTGTTCGGCGATGTACCGCCCACCGTGCCCACCGAACCCGTAATCACGCTGATAAAATGCAGCGCACGGGCCACTGCCCAGCCGCCGAGGTTGCCGCTCCCAGCGCTTCGCCAGTTGTGCTGCGCAAAGCGGGTGCCTGCTTCCCCAATGATTCGTGCGACTTCGAGGGTTTGAGCGACTGGGATGCCCGTCTCTTTCTCCGCAAACTCCGGCGTGTACTCGGCATACACCTCTATTAATGTATCAATGAAAGACTCAAAAGTCTGCGGCTTTGTGGGATGCTCCGATTTCATATAGGCGTCCCAGTTCGTCCACTGCTCCATGTAGGGGCGGTTGTACCAGCCTTTTTGTAACAAGATTCTGGCTATCGCCAACAGCAATGCCGCCTCTGTGCCCGGGTAGGTGGGCAGCCATTCGTCGGCGAGGCTTGCGGTATTGCTGAGGCGAGGGTCGAGCACGATGAGTTTGGCCCCTTTCATCTTCGCCTCCATGATGCGCTGGGCGTGGGGGTTGAAATAGTGCCCCGATTCGAGGTGCGCCGAGATGAGCAGGATGGCATGGGCGTTGGCATGGTCGGGCGATGGGCGGTCGTGGCCGTACCAGATGGCATAGCCAAACCTCGCCCCCGACGAGCAGATATTGGTGTGGGAATTATGGCCGTCCACGCCCCAACCTTTCAGCACCCTGTCCATGTAACCCTCATGTCCGGGCCTGCCTACGTGGTAAGCGATTTCGTTGTTCCGCCCTTCTTGGATGGCCTTTCGCATCCGCCCGGCGATGTCGTCCAGCACCGAGTCCCAAGTCACCCGCTCCCATTGGCCACTGCCCCGCTCACCGACCCGTTTCATCGGGTACAGGATGCGGTCGGGGTCGGTTATCTGGTTGATGGTAGCAGGGCCTTTGGCGCAGTTGCGCCCCCGGCTGCCGGGATGCCAAGGGTTTCCCTCGAACTTGCGCACTTGGTTCGTTTCCTTGTCTATGTACGCCAACATGCCGCAAGCGCTCTCGCAATTGAAGCAAGTCGTCGGCACGATGGAGTAGGTTTTTTTCTCCTTTTTAGGCCAAGTCTTCGCCTCGTACTCCGTCCAGTCGTTCCATTGGTCGGGCGGCGGGTACTTGGACAGGTCGCCCGGCTCGGTCAGGCTCTCGACAGACGGGGCATAGTCCTCCTCGCTGTGGAGGTTAGGGATGAGGCCGATGCTTTCGGCCATTTTTTCGATGAAGGTTGGTTTGTGCTTGTAGCCCATAACGTAACACGGACTGCCAGTCCGTGCTTTCACACTTCCCAGCTTATCCAATATTTATTTTTATTTGACTGGCAAAATTG
>JALOMF010000188.1 GCA_025455635.1 Saprospiraceae bacterium
AAGTCTTGCCGTTCACATCGGATGTGTCAATATGGTCGAGGATGAACTGATAGTTTTTGAAAGCCTTGCGCTTCTTGAGTGCGTCCGTGTCAAAGTTGTTGATGTCGAACTGCACTTTTTCGTACTTTTCCACCTCGTAGTAATCCTCGGCTTCCAGCCGGTTTTTTTCCTTGTTGGCGATGACGTTCCGCATCAGGTCAACGGCGGGGTTGTTCTTGCGTTTGTACTTCCCGCTTTTTTCGATGATGATTGCTGTACCAAGCGTAATGGCAGAGGATTCAAGTTCAATGTTTATGACTTGCTTTTCCCCCATCTTTATGGGTATCACCTGCACTTCGTAGCCAAGGCTGGAAACCTCCAGCTGTGAACTAGCGATTTTGGCATCAAGCTCATAGACGCCATCAAGGTCGGTCGTAGTGCCCACGGTAGTTCCCTTGAAACCTATCGTCACGAAAGGGAGTGGCTCTTTGGTGTCTTTGTCAATGACTTTGCCACTGACGGATGTCAGTTTTTGGGAAAATGCTGCCGCAGAAACCAGCAAAGTAAAAAGGCTGAAAAAGAAAAGCCTTCTGAGATTTAGGTTAGCCATAAACTGTATTTCTTCGATAAGTTGGTATTGTGATGAGAACGGTTCAGTTGGTTTTGAGCCTATCCGAAAACCTCGTTTTAGCTAAAATCTGATACCTATTGGTCGGCAGAAAGGGATTCAAGCGTTTTGAAAACTTGACAGCGCTACGTTGCGAATTAGAATGCAAGTCAAAGCTCTCAAAAGGCGTATTTGTGGTCAAAAGCGACATTTGGATGCGCCACTTAGCATGTTCTAACGCTCCCAAATCATTTTTAGCTTTCAAGAACTTGCCAAAAGCTGAAAAGTTCGACTCATTGGGATTTTGGCGCAAAGGTATCCAGTTTTGCACTTGCCATCGGCAAACGAAGCATCGGCTTTGCTAGGTTTTGGAAGTCAGATGTGTTTTTCTCGACAAAACCCCCATACCTGTTCTGAATTTGAACCGTATTTTTGGGAAAAATTTAAGAAAACGGAAAGCAGAAATTCCAAATCGGCTGGATTCGGCCTTCGTTTTCCAAACATTCCACAAGTCAAATTTCACACTCAGGCCATGTCCACCCTTCGCCGCCAGTTCCTCCAGCACCTAGCACAGACCAGCGACATACCCATGCTGCTCCAAATAGAAAGTGCAAAAGGCTCGTTCCTGTACGATAGTGACGGCAAGCAGTACCTCGACCTCATCGCAGGCATCAGCGTCAGTGTGCTGGGCCACGGCCACCCCGATGTGGTCGCTGCCGTGAAGGCACAGGCCGACCGCTACCTGCACACGCTCGTGTACGGCGAGTACGTGCTGTCGCCGCAGGTCGAACTGGCCAGCTTGTTGGCCAGCCTGCTGCCATCATCGCTCGACTCCGTTTATTTCACCAACTCCGGCAGCGAGGCCACCGAGGGCGCCATGAAACTGGCCAAACGCTTCACGGGCCGGGCCGAAATCATCGCTTGCCGGGAAGCCTACCACGGCAGTACGCAAGGTGCGGCGAGCCTCATGTGGCCCACCACCTTCACGCAGGCTTATCATCCGCTTTTGCCGGGCATTCGGCACATCAGTTTCAACAAGGAGGAAGACCTGGAGCGAATCACCCCGGCCACCGCTTGCGTCGTCGTGGAGACGGTGCAGGCCGAGGCAGGCGTCCGTTTGCCCCAAAATGCATATCTGGAAAAACTGCGGAAACGCTGCACGGAGGTCGGTGCTTTGTTGGTTTTTGATGAAATACAGGCTGGATATGGCCGCACGGGCAGCCTTTGGGCCTTCGAGCAGTACGGCGTGGTGCCCGATGTGCTGCTACTGGCCAAGGGCATGGGCGGCGGTATGCCCATCGGGGCGTTCGTTGCTTCAAGGGAAGTGATGCAGGTGCTGGGGCACGAGCCGCCGCTGGGGCATATCACCACATTTGGCGGGCACCCGGTCAGTTGCGCAGCGGCATTGGCCACGCTGCGGTTTTTGTCCGAAAACAGGGTTTGGGAACAAGTGCGGGAGAAAGCGGCGCTGTTCCGTCAGCTTTTGGTACACCCGGCCATCCGGGAAGTGCGCAATGCGGGGTTGCTGATGGCGGTGGAATTGGGGGAGTTCGACTTTTTGCGCAAGGTAATACTGAAGTGCGTCGAGCATGGCGTCATCACCGACTGGTTTTTGTTCAATGACCAGAGCCTGCGCATCGCCCCGCCCCTGACCATTTCCGAAGGTGAAATAAAAATGGCCTGCACCGTGATAGTCGAAGCCATCGAAAGCGTATTGGGCAGCCACCGCCCATGACGCCAAACGGAAAGCTGGGCAAATACAGCCAACGGAAAAGGGCCTCCAAGTTTGGAGGCCCTTTTCCGTTGGCGATGATTTTTTTTGCGGACAGCCCTTAGAAGAACCTCGACCTATTGTCCTCGATGTCGGCATTTTCACGAAGGGTAGGCACCAATCCGTTCCTTGCCATGCTGCGAGCGGTCATTTGGCTTTGTTGGCGAACTTGCGCAACGTTGCCGGATGGAGCACCGGGAGTTTTGTTGGTAGGCATGATGATGAAGATGCCCGTGTTGCCGACGATAGGCTCGCTCGTTTTGTTCAGGTCGAGCTTGAAGGCAGATGCTACCACCTTTGGCTCTGTGTTTCCTGCCTTCGGCAAAAATGCACCTGCGAAGGTCACAGCAGTGGCAGTATCCACTTGCACGGAGTAGGTGCTGGCGATAGCAGCGAGGTCTTTGCCTTGGGTCTGCTGTTTTACCAGCTCTGCCTTTTTGCGGTTGATGACCATCGGTTCTATTTCCTCTTTCACGTCTTTCCAAGAAGGGGTGCCCGCTGGGATGATGCTTTTCAGGCCAGCCACCACGTATTTGCTCACGTAGAGTTGGTTTGGGCTTTGGAAGCTGTACACGTTTGGCGATACGTCACCTTTGTCCACGTCGTCGGCATTCTGGTCGTTGCCAAAGGCCCAGCGCACCATTTCACGGCTGCCTTGGCCTGCGGCAAGGTTGCCAGCGGCGTAGTCATTTGATTTAAGTGGTGGTGTGGTCTCCAGCGTGAGGCCCTTGGCAGCGGCTGCTTTGCGGAGCGACTCCAAATCCTTGCTTTCTTCTTGCAGCTGGCTGGCTTGCTCGCTGATGGCGTCTTGGGTGGCTTGGCTTGGCAGGATGTCTTTTGAAATATAGGCCAAGCTGACGCCCGTTTCGCCAGCGCCCATGCGCTGCGTCACTTCAATCAAGTGCACACCGAACTGTGTAACCACGGAATATACTTTGCCGACCTCGGCTTTGTAGAAACAAACGTCGTTGAATTCCTTCACCATTTTCCCTGGCGTGAACACGCCTAGGTCACCGCCTTTGCTGGCAGAACCGTCGCTGCTGAATTTGACGGCCAGCGAGTCGAAGCGGCCAGCGCCCGTTTCAATCAAGGTCTTGAGGCTGTCAATGGTTTTTTGTGCAGCGACCAACGAAGCTTGGTCAGTAGCCGGGCGCAGGATGTGGCGGGCCTTCACCGAGTCGGGCACCACTTTGCGGCCAAGCATCTTCACGGCCTTGTAGGTGTTGCCGTCCATGTAGGGGCCATACACGGTGCCTGTGGGCATGTTGAACACGGAGTCAGCGATGGCGAGGTTCAACTCGCTTTTTTTGACGTAGCCTTCGGTCAAGAACCCAAGGTTGTTCTCCACGAACACCGTGTCGTTCTCGGCAGACCTAAATGCGGGGACGAGGTCAGCCACGCTTTGGCGGATGTCGGCAGAGTCTTTTGCGGTAGGCTTCACTTCAAAAGCGACGTACTCCAGCTTGCGGGTCTCTTCAGTCTGCTTGTACAAGCCTTTGTTTTCTTCGAAATAGGCTTTGTAGTCATCATCGGAAAGGGTGATGGACTTGGTGTCAATCTCGTCGAAAGGCACTTGTACGTAGAGGAAGTCAACTTTCTGTGACTGCTCCAAGTCAATGATTTCGGCCATCCAAGTAGGCGTGTACATGCCCTTTTCGACCATGCTGGACATTTTGCGCTGGAGGCGGTCTTTGATGATTTCTTTTTCTTGGTGCGCCCAGCGGTACTTGAAGTCGCCTACCAGCTGATTGTCCTTGATCATCTGGTCAATCTTGTTGTTGGTGATGATGTCCTTCAACTGGGCGAGCTGCTGGCGGTCCAGTTGTTGGGTCTGCTGGTTGCGGTAGCGGCTGGAGATGATTTGGCTGAGCTTGGTGTCGTCGTCGCTGAACTGAAGTTCGAGCAGCTCCGCCTTGCTCACGCCGATGCCGATGCACTTGGCTTCTTTTTGCACGATGGCTTGGTCCACGTAGAAGTTCCAGAGGTATTCCCTGTCACTGAATCCGTCGCCGCCTGCGCCCGAATAGAGCATCTCATGGGTGCCGGAGAACTCCCGGTAGTCAATCTTGTTGCCCTCAATGTCACCGATGGTGGTCTGGCTGCCGCCAAAGAGGTTCTGGTTTGGGTTGTCGAACATCAACATGCCGATGAACAAAATCAATGCTCCGGCGAGTGTGCCGACCAACAACCATTTCTGCTGCCTAATTTTCTGAATCAGAGCCATGTGCTACTTACTTTTATGATTTTTCTGAAAAACGATGAGACAATTAATGCCGCCACTTGTACGGCGCATTTTCCCAAGTGTTTATCAAAAGAAAAGAAATAATTTTTAAAAAACTGATTTGAAGGGTTTTACGCCAAGAGGCTCTTTCCAGCATTGGAAAAAAACGATACCTTCTGAAAAATCCGGGCAAAGGTAATTTCTTTGGGTAGGAAAACAAAATTTTGAATCTATTCAAAACGCCAGCGAACCTGAGGGGCAACCTGCCGCTGCGTTGTCTGCCCAGATCGGCTTCATCGGGCGGCTTGCACCGGGCCCGCTGCCGGCCTGCCAGATAGCCCCTGCTTGACAAGCCGCAAAACGAAAGTGGACAGGTTCACGTAAGGTGGTTTCATCAACAACTGAACCCCCGTGAGGCCCGCCCAGCCCGCCATCGTGGCAAAGGACAGGTCGCCGAACCGGGTGAAGCCCCGGAAGTCGTGCATGTTCAGTTGCATCAGTTCGTACATGACAAAATCGGTGACAATGTAGGCGCTGTTCACCCAAAAAAGCAGGAGCATCACCCGCAACATGCGCCGCAGCACCAGTGTTTCGTACAAGGGCTGGCCACCTTCCTTTTTTTTGCGCAGCGCCAAAATCTGGAAGCGTATGAAGCGGTAAGCCGCAAACTGGTAGGTGTAAAAGGTGAAAATATAGAGGCCCATCTCCAGCCCCCCGTAAAACGGGGAGTAAAACCGCCTGACCAGCACACCGTCGGTCAGTAGCCAAGCCCCCAGGAAATAGGCAAACTGACCTAGCGGGAGCAGTGCGTGCTTGAGGTCTGAACCCTCGAATTTGTACGTAGGAAACAGCCGCAGCTTCACCGAGAAAAACAACAGGACGCCCAGCGAAAGGGTGACGTAGATGGGCAGCGCCGTGAGCGAAGGCTTGGCCTCGTACACGCCCTTCAGTATGAAAATATGGTGCAGCGCTGTGAGGGCATATGCCAGCAGCAACGCCGCCAGTGCCAAGTCGGCACGTTTGTTCTCGTTTTTGCGGAGCAAAAAGGCAGCGGCCACCAGTCCGTTCAGTGCGATGGCGGCGCAAAGCACGAGGAAGGATAGTGTCGTCAATGTTCCTGTCAAAAACTGCATGGGCGGCTGGTGTCGGAAGTTTGGGCCAAGTTTCGGGCTTTTTGGCGGGTATTGCTGAGGTAAGTTTAAAATTATTCAAAAATGGAATCAACCCGGCCCAACTCCCGTTGAACCTGACACTGTTTTTTTCAAAAAAAACTAAAATCACAAATAAACGGGATGTCTGCCTCCGGCAATGAATCCCTACCTTTGCACCCTTATGAAAAACGGATTACAACTTTTCAACAGCTATACTGGAAAAAAGGAAGTGTTCACGCCCATCCATGAGGGCCAAGTGGGCATCTACGTCTGCGGCCCGACCGTTTACAGCGACGTCCACCTCGGCAACTGCCGCACCTTCGTCAGCTTCGACGTGATTTTCCGCTACCTCCAGTACCTCGGCTACAAGGTGCGCTACGTGCGCAACATCACCGACGTGGGCCACCTCGAAGGCGACGCCGACTCCAACGCCGAGGACAAAATCTCGAAAAAAGCCCGCCTCGAACAGCTCGAACCGATGCAAATCGTGCAGCACTACATGAACGGCTTCCACGACATGATGCGGGTGTTCAACACCCTGCCGCCGCATATCGAGCCACGTGCCACGGGGCATATCGTGGAGCAAATCGAGATGGTACAGGCCATCCTAGACAACGGCTTGGCCTACGAGGCAAATGGCTCGGTCTATTTCGATACCTTGAAATTTGCGGAGCAGCACGGCGTTTACGGCGCCCTCTCTGGCCGCAAAATCGAAGACCTCATCGCCGAGAGCCGTGACAACCTGAAGAACCAGGACGAAAAGCGCCACCCGTCTGATTTCGCCATTTGGATAAAAGCTGCGCCGGAACACCTCATGCGCTGGACGGCGCCTTGGTCGGTGGGCTTTCCCGGCTGGCACTTGGAGTGCTCGGTGATGAGCACGAAGTACCTCGGCGAAAAATTCGACATCCACGGCGGCGGCAACGACCTCAAGTTCCCGCACCACGAAAACGAAATAGCCCAGAACTACGGTGCCTGCGGCCACGCCCCCTGCAACTACTGGCTGCACGCCAATATGCTGCTGCTCAACGGCAAAAAAATGGCGAAGAGCGACGGCAATTCCATCATGCCGGGCGAGCTTTTCACAGGCCAAAGCCCGCACCTGACCAAGGCGTACTCGCCAATGGTGGTGCGGTTCTTCATGCTCCAATCGCATTACAGCAGCACCCTCGACCTCACCGATGACGCCCTGCAAGCGGGTGAAAAAGGCTACCGCCGCCTGATGGAAGCCCAAAAGCTTTTGCAAGCGATGGCCCACCCTGGCGGCGGCTCGGCTGGCACACTGGACAAAGAGATAAATGCCGCTATCGAGCAAGCCTTTGCCGATATGAGCGACGACTTCAACACGCCGAAGGCACTGGCCAGCTTGTTTGAACTCGTTACGAAGGTAAACAGCCTGAAAGGTGGCCAGCTCTCGTTCAATGACCTGACGGATGCAACCCTTGACCGCCTGAAACAGACTTTCAACGACTTCATCTTCACCATCTTCGGCCTACAGGAAGAGAATTTCGATTCTTCCGGCGACGGTGTGGTGGATGGCCTCATGCAGCTCATCCTCGACATGCGCCAGACCGCCCGCACCAACAAGGACTGGGGCACTTCCGACAAGATCCGGGACGCGCTCAAGGAACTGGACATCGTGGTAAAGGACGGGAAGGATGGGGTGACTTGGACGAAAGGCTGATTCGATTTCGGATTTGCGATTTCGGATTTCGGATTGGGGGCGCTGCTCCGAAACAAAAGGCTTGGTTGGGTCGTTCTTAGCTGGTTCAAATAACATCACGTCAAATTCGATTGGCTTTGCTATTTTGTATTTTGCAAGATATTGAAAACCAACACCTTGCAAAATCATAAATCGCTCAATCGTAAATCAAAGATATG
>JALOMF010000189.1 GCA_025455635.1 Saprospiraceae bacterium
TGCCGCTCAGGGTGTTGCTGGATTGTGGCCCGTTGCCGAAGTCGAAGGTGACGGGCGGGTTGGCGATTTGGATGGAGATGGAAATGCTGCCGTCGGAGTCGCCGTTGCAGGTGGGCGGCGACACGGGGTCCACGTTTGCCGCAAGGCTAAGGCCCTCTTCCACTTCAAAATCGAAGGTCTGGGTGCAGCCAGCTGCCGTTTGCACCACGACCGAATAGTTGCCTGCCGCTAAATCATTGAAGGAGGTTTGGTCGGTGAAGGTGCCGCTTCCCGTCCAGTCATAGAGATAGGGTTGCCCAGCGCCAGTGGGTTCCAGAATGACGGCTCCGGTGTTTGCCGAAGGCCCGCAATAGTCGCGGAGCGTGGTATTGTCCAGCTCAGGCAGTGGCAGCACGGTGATGGTCTCGACGCTGGTCACTTGGCAGCCATCCTCATTGGTGATGGTGAGCGAGATGGAAACCGGGCCGGGGGTGTTGTAGCTGACGCTGTGCGGGCCTTTGCCAGTGGCGGTGGCGGGGCTTGCACCCACCCCGAACGACCATTGCCAGTTGGTGATGGCATCGAGCGAGGTGGAGGCATCGGTGAAAGTGAGCGGAGCGCCTTGGCAGACGGTTTGCGGAGCGACCGTAAAGTCGGCAGTGGGGCCGAGGAAGGTGCCCGTGCCACCAAAATCAATGGAAAAGCCATTGCCGGACACACTGAAATTATTGACGATGAGGGCGTAGCTTCGGCCAGCGACCATGTCGAGGGCAGCCACGAAATTGTTCTGCCCGTTGTTGCAACCGCCCTCTTCCGAGACATCGGTTTCGTCTAGCGAAAGCCCTGTGGCGCCAGTGCAGATTTCCCACTCTTCGAAGGGGGCGCCTACGGTCTCGCCTGCCCCTTCGCAGCGCACGATTTCCTTGTTCTCGCAGTCATCAATGCCGCCGGGCAGTTCAAAAACAGCAAAGTCAATATCATCGGCAGGGTTGTTGGGAGTGATGACGAAGGTGAGCGTGCCCGACACATCGCAAGTCCATCGGTACCAAGAACTGGCCCTTTCTTCTGGGAAGCAGTACAGCGGGTTGATTTCGTTGGGGTCGTTGCCAGTGCCCACCGCAAGCTCCACGCTGAAAGAGGCTTTGTCGCAAAGGATGACAGCCGTTTCACAATCGCTGCTGAGGTCGGGCACGGCGTTGTAGTTGTTGAGGCAAAGCTCGAAAGTGCCCGTAGCACCGTCCCGAGCGCCAGCCCGAATGTAGTAGGTTTGCCCGATGGTGAGCTGGTTGACGAAGGTCTCTGCGAGGTTGAAGCCGAAGCCGTCGGAGGCACATTCCACAAGTGTGAGGGCATTGCAGTTGCCCGTGTAAACGGCGAACTGCGGCTGCTGGATGGTGCCGCCAGGAGGTGTACTGCCCGTGGTGGCCCCTATCATACGGATATTGATGGTGTTGGCTTGCGCAACGAACGAGAACCAGATGTCCTCTATGTCTTCGCCAGAAGGGAAACAGCCGGGGAGTATGGTACTGCTCATCGTGGCGCCCACGTTGGAGTAGGCTGCGGTGGCCGAGCACCAGTTGTTGAGGTTGGTGAGCGGCGTGGCATTGGCGCATTCGTTGTTGGCTGGCTGCGCAAACAAGCTGGTGGCACAGCAGGCAAATGCGACGATAAGTTGAAATGTGAAGCGCTGTTTCATACGGGTCTGTTGTTTAGAAATGGGCATTTTTGGCTCGGAATTGAAGTTGGGGAACGCCAAGTTCGGCTGCAAAAGTACGCCATTGGCAGCAGAAGTCAGTTATGAGTGCGTTAAGAAGGGCACGTTGCCAATTTCCGACGAATTCCCGCCAAGCTTTCTTCCTTGTGTAAGCACCAAAATCAATGTTTCGTGAAAGTTTCTGGTTTACAGGCTTGAAACTTCTTTTTCAGGTTTCATGGAGTTTCTGTTCAATTGCGTTCAAATTGCTTTTTTGAAAGGTTGATTTAGCCAAACAGCCTTTTCAAAAATGATTTTGCAGCCTACCCCGTGGAACTTGAAACTTGAAACCTCACGAAACTTTGAAAATATTACTTTTGCCAAAAATGAGTGACGCCCGTTCCGACCCCAGGGGTTGGGTTTAATCCAAAACAGGCATGAAAAAGAACATACCGAACTTCATCACTTTGCTCAACCTGTTCTTCGGCTGCTGCGCCATTGCCAGCGTGCTGTACGGCCAGTTCGTGCAGGCGTTTTGGTTCAGCTTTGCCAGCGGCGTGGCCGACTACCTCGACGGGGCTTGCGCCCGTGCGCTCAAGGTGAAGTCCCCGCTGGGCCAGCAGCTCGACTCGCTGGCCGACATGGTGTCGTTCGGCGTGGCACCGGGAGCCGTCATCTACATGCTGCTGGTGAAGGGCCTCGCTGGCAACGACGTGCTGCCCATACAGCTAACATTGGCCGCATCGCCCGCCTTCCTCATCACGCTCTTCGCAGCCATCCGCCTCGCCAATTTCAACATAGATACCCGCCAGACCGAGAACTTCATCGGGATGCCAACGCCGTCCTGCGCCATTTATGCCATCGGGCTGCTGCTCGTTTACCATTTCGATTCGTTTGGCTTCGCAAAATTGGTGTCCAACCCACTCTTCCTCTACTTGAACATCCCCGTGCTGTGCTGGCTGATGGTGGCCGGGCTGCCCATGTTCAGCCTAAAATTCAAAAACCTCGCTTGGGAGGGCAACGAGATTCGGTTTATCTTTGCCGCCTTCGCCGTGGTCACTTTGGTCTTGCTCAGGGAAGCAGCTTTCCCCATCATCATCATCGGCCATGTGCTCTTCTCATTGTTCAATCACTTGAAAGTTAGTCGTGACTTGTGATTCGTGAACCGTGAACCGTGATTCGATGGGCACTCCGAACCACGGTTCACGGATAACAAATCACAAGTCACGAATCACGGTTCACAAACCACAAACCATGAAATTCACCGCAGAAATAGACATCATGCCCCACAAGGAACTGCTCGACCCACAAGGCAAGGCCGTTCAGCACAGCATGGGCAACCTCCAAATTTCCGGCGTCAACGACGTGCGCATCGGCAAGCACATCCGCATGGACATCGAGGCGGCCAGCAAGGAGGAAGCCACCGCCAAAGTGGACGAAGCCTGCAAAAAACTGCTCGCCAACCTCATCATGGAGACTTATCATTTCACCCTGAACGAGAACTGAGGTAGGAAGGTATGAGGTTGAAAGGCTTGTTTGAAACCAGCCTCATACCTTCAAACCTCCATGCCTTCAAACCTCCAATCCTTCCATGCTGTACCTCATCCCCACGCCCATCGGCAACCTGGAGGACATCACCCTCCGCAGCATCCGCATCCTGAAGGAGGTGGACAGGGTATGGGCCGAGGACACGAGGGTGACGAAGCGGCTGCTCGACCATTTCCAGATTTCGACGCCCGTCTCCCCCTTCCACGCCTTCAACGAGCACTCGGTCACCGAGCACATCGTGCAGCAGCTCAAGGCGGGGGCCACCTTCGCACTGGCCTCCGACGCTGGTACGCCCGGCATCTCCGACCCCGGCTTCCTGCTTGTGCGGGAGTGCGTGCGGCAGGGCGTGCGGGTGGAGTGCCTGCCAGGCCCAACGGCCTTCGTGCCGGCACTGGCTGCCAGCGGCCTCCCCTGCGACAAGTTTTTCTTCGAGGGATTCCTGCCCCACAAAAAAGGCCGCCAAACCCGCCTGAAATACCTCGCCGAACTGCCCTGCACCTTCCTCCTCTACGAATCGCCGAACCGACTGGTCAAATGCCTGGAGCAATTGGCGGAAGTGTGCGGCCCTGAGCGCCAAGCCTGTGTGGCAAGGGAATTGACAAAAATCCACGAAGAAATCAAAACGGATACGCTGGCGCAATTGCTGGCGTTTTACAAGGCAAAAACCGTGAAGGGGGAAATCGTGTTGGTAGTGGCAGGGGAGAGCGGAAGAGCGCGTGAGCGCGTGGACGAATGAGGGTACTTCCGACGGAATATTTCAATACAAATTTTACGATGAAAAAAAATACGACCCTTGCCGCATTGGCGCTTGCAGCCTTGTTGGGTGCCTGCACGACCGACCCCAAGGGGCTGCACAATATCGAAGCCTTCTACTACCCCCTGAGCGACCTCCAGGATGGCATGGTGTACGAGTACGAGCCACTGGGCCACGAGAACGACCCGCCCGTTTACTGGTACTACAAGTCCATGATACAGGATGGCAAGGCTTACCTGCTGGGCACCTCCTACGGCCCGGCCTTCTCGCCCGACCAGTTCGTGCGGGAAGAGCGGGTGGAAAACGGCATGGTGTTGAACGATTTTTACGTTTACGAACTCGACTCGCTGGGCAAGAGCCAGCAGGTGAAGGCAACGGTGGAAGCGGCCAACGTCTTCCCCTTCGAGGTGAAGCCGCTGGGCAGCACCTTGCTCACATCGCTGAATTGGCCGTTGGGCGATACCTCCAGCATCACGCTGGTGCGCAACCGACAATACGACAGCGACACGACCTTCAGTTTTCAGGGAAAACAAGTGGACGCCGTGAAGTTCAACACCCGTGAGCTGGTTGACCAAGAATCGGAGGGGCACTTGGAGCTGGAGTTCGGCGGCATGGAGATTTATGGCAAAAAGCTCGGCCTCGTCTATTTCCGCAAGGATGTGAGCGGCCAGCGCCGCATCGAGTACCAACTGAAGGCAAGGTACAGCATGGCGGAGTTTGAGGAAAAATTTCAGGAAAAACTGGAACTTGGGAATTGAGTTGCCGCCAGACAGGCTAACGCATAAGGCACTGCTTATCAATCATTTGCCAAAAAAGACATCGCTTTTTTATGAAAAAATCAATCCTACTGCTTGCGCTCGCCCTTGGTTTTTTGGGGGAAATAACGGCACAGATACTCCCGCCCGATTTTAGCTGCGTCAGGGGCGATACCCTGTTTTGGGACGTGCCTACGAACGCCTGCGGCCCCTTCGTGAGCTATGAAATATGGGCCAGCCAAAACCCAAACGGCCCCTTCGTGCTGCAAGCCACCGTGACCAACCCTGCCCAGGATTTTTACGCCTTCGTGAACCCTAGCGGCGAGCGCTGGTACTTCTACCTCCTCAGCAATTTCAACTGCCCCGGCCAAGTAGCCGTCCCCTCCGATACGCTTGACAACCGACCGCCGGAGGTGTCGCCCATCGTTGCAGTGACAGTGGAAAGCGGGCAAGCCGTGGTGACCTGGGAGCCTAGCCCCTCGCCCGAAGTGTACGCCTACGTGATTTATCGGCAGACGAGCATCGGCGTGGTGCCCGTGGACACGGTTTTCAGCGGCTTTACCTACACCGACCCCGATGCCGACCCAACCACTGGCACGGTTTCTTACTACGTAAATGCGCTCGACCCCTGCGGCAACACGAGCATTTTCGACGTGAAGCACACGAGCATGTTTGCGCAAGCGGAGGCCGTGCCTTGCCGACAGTCCATCCGGTTGACGTGGAACCCCTACGAGGGCTGGACGAACGCCATCGTATCGCAGGAGGTGTGGGTGGGCGTCAACGGTGGAGCTTTGGCGACAAGTGGCAACTCGATTGGCACCAGCTTCGAACTGGGCAATGTGATGGACGGCGCTACCTACTGCTTCGAAATCAGGGCAGAGGAAGGCGCTACGGGCGCTACCTCCACCTCCAACCAAGTGTGCATCGTGGCGGACATCGTGGAGTCGGCACGGGGCATGTACTTGGAGAACGTGAGCGTGAACGCCAGCAACGAGACAGTGGTCACTTGGCAGTGGAACCCACTGGCGGCACTGGTGGAGGCTCAGGTATTGCGAAGCGAGCAAAACACTGACTATCAGCCGATTGCGACCGTGCCCACTACCCCACCCCTCGTGGCTACCAATACTTTTAACGACGCTGACGGCGGTGCTTCAGCGGGTAAAGTTTTTTACACCATCCAAACCCTCGACGGCTGCGACACGATGCTCACGAGCAACTACGGCAGCACCATCCACCTGACCGCCGTGCCCGGCAACGACAACCAGAACCTGCTCAATTGGACGGCATTCGACATCGAAAATGCAACGGTAAGTGCCTACACCGTTTACAAAGTAACGGGCTTGGGCGAGAGCTTGCTGGCATCGCTGGGCAATAGCGCCACCAGCACCGAGGACAACTACGTGCCCACCAGCATTGAGGAAGCGCAGGCCTGCTACTACGTGGTGGCCGATTTTGAGCTTGCCACGCCAAATGGCGACATCATTGCGAGGGAAAGCCGCTCCAACACGGCCTGCGTGGAGCAGGCTGCTAGGATTTTTGCCCCGAACGCCATCGTGCCGGAGGGCATCAACCAAGAGTTCAGGCCGCTCATCGTGCTGGGCGACATGGCCGAGTACGAGCTGCGGGTGTTCGACCGCTACGGCCACGAGGTGTTCAGCACCAACGAACTGAGCAAGGGGTGGGATGGCCGCAAGAATGGCAAGCCGCTTGCGCAGGGGACTTACGCCTACTATATCCGGGTAAAACAAGCCAACGGGAAAGTGACCGAGAAGAAAGGTTTCGTGGTGCTTATCCGTTAATTTTTTGGAGCAAAATTTGCAGCAGTAAAATTTGTAGCCTCTCTACCTTCTACTTACTCCACTTTTTCCTTCTCTGTCGTAGCGAATCTTTTCAAGCAAAATGCAATGATATGAACTCACTGCAACACACTAAGAATTTTTATGGTTTCAAAGACATTTATCGCCAAATCGTCAGCAGAGATTGCCGACCAAATAAAAGCGCTTGAAGCGGAAGGTTTCAGTCCTAACCTAGCCATCGTTTTTTGCTCCGTCAACCTTGACTTCAAGGCGGTCGTATCCGTGTTCGACCAACTGGGCATCGAGATGGTGGGCGCATCCACTGCCGGAGAAATCGTGAACGATGAAGTACACGACGGCATCGTGACGGGGCTTTTGTTCGACGTGAGTAGGGACTGTTTCGGTATTTTCCAAGCAGACTACGACGGAAAAAACCCCTTCAAGGCTTGCAAAGCTGCCGGGGAATATGCCAAGCAATGCTTCCAAAAGCCAACGATAATGCTCATGTCGGGTGGTGTGACCATTGATGCGGAGCAAATCGTGTATGGCCTGAAAGCTGGTGCAGGGGACGAGGTGCCGATATTCGGTGGCCTGGCTGCCGACGACCTGTTGCTGAGTGCCACGTTTTCGTTTACCCACAAGGGAGTTTCGGAAAACGGGCTGGCGATGCTCGTATTTGACGATGAAAAAATCGAGATGAAGGGCTTGGCCACCAGTGGCTGGGAGGGCGTGGGCAAGGAAAACGTCATTACGAATTCAGACGGCAACATCGTTTATACCATCAATGATGAACCTGCCGTGAATGCGTTCATCAAGTATTTCGGCTACTTCAACAACGACGAATCAAAAATAGAGGTAAGTGAAATCAGTGCCCAGTACCCGCTACAAATCATGCGGGAAGACGGCACGGCAGTGCTGCGGGCTCCGCTGATGAGCCTGGAAGAAAATGGCGCATTGGTGCTGGCGGGCGGCGTGCGGAACGGTGACAGGTTCAGGTTTTCCATCGCTCCGGGCTTTGAGGTAATTGACCAGACCATCGCTGAGTTCCAGGACTGGAAACAGGCAACGCCCGAT